>DASTAL010000061.1:0-1470 GCA_035712685.1 Rudaea sp.
TCGCCTTCATCGGCGGCGGCAACATGGCACGCAGCCTGATCGGCGGATTGATCCGCAACGGCACGCCCGCCGCGTCCATCACGGTTTCCGAACCGAGCGCGGATTTGCGCGCCGCCCTGGCGCGGGATTTTTCCGTCGCCGGCCACGCGGAAAATGCGGCCGCGGCAAAAAACGCGGACGTGCTGGTGTTCGCGGTCAAGCCGCAGGTGATGAAAACGGTTTGCGCGGGCTTGCGCGAAATCGTGCAGTCGCGCAAGCCGCTCGTCGTCTCCATCGCCGCCGGCATCCGCATCGACCAGCTCGATGCCTGGCTCGGCGGCAACCTCGCCATCGTGCGCTGCATGCCGAACACGCCGGCGTTGATCGGTGCGGGCGCTGCCGGCCTCCATGCAAATGCACGCACCAGCGCCACGCAAAAAGAATTGGCACAAAACATTCTTTCCACGGCCGGGCTCGTGGTCTGGATAGACGATGAGGCGCAAATGGATGCGGTCACCGCGCTGTCGGGTTCCGGGCCGGCCTACTTTTTCCTGCTCGTCGAAGCGCTGATAGAAGCGGCCGTGGCGCAGGGGCTGCCGCGCGACGCCGCGCAGCAACTCGCCACCCAAACCTGCCTCGGCGCCGGACGCATGCTGCGCGAAGATGGCGCCACGCCCGCGGAACTGCGCCGTCGCGTAACCTCGCCGAACGGCACCACGCAGGCGGCGCTGGAATCCTTTGCCGCGGACGACTTTGCGCGGATCGTGGCACGCGCAGTCGAAGCGGCGACACGGCGCGGCGGCGAGCTGTCGTCCGGATTGGACACCTGAAATGCCTTACTTGCAAAACGCCGGCGTTTTCCTGATCCAGACCTTGTTCGGATTCTTCATCGTCGTCTTCCTGCTGCGCCTGCTGCTGATCGCCGTCGCCGCGCCGTTCAACGAACCGGTGTGCCGCTTCGTCTGGCAGATCACCAACCGCGTGGCGACGCCCTTGCGCCGCATCGTGCCGCGCTGGCGGCGCCTGGAATTCGCCTCGTTGCTGATCGCGTACCTGCTGGCGCTGCTCGAACTGTTCGTGTTCGTCGCCCTGTTCGGCGCAGCGCTGGGCGTCGGCGGCCTGTTGCTGCGCGCGGCCGCCGACACGCTGGACTGGATCGTGCTGATCGAACTCGTCGCGATCTTCGGCTACTGCATCCTGAGCTTCATTCCGAGCGCACGTTATGATGCGAATTTCCGCCTGCTCGCGCAGTTCGTCGACCCGGTCGTGCGCCCGTTCCGGCGCCTGCTGCCGCCACTGGGAGGGATGGATTTCTCGTGCTGGTTCGCGGCGATCGCGCTGGTGCTGGTACGCATGCTCGTGGTCGCGCCATTGGCGGATTTCGCGGTACGGCTTTGAGGGCCGCGCAACCGGCGCCAGGGCCTTTTTTCTTGCGCTTTGCGCACGCGTTGACAGGCTCGATGGCCGTCTATACAGTCCCGTCAGTTTCTG
>DASTAL010000062.1:0-5634 GCA_035712685.1 Rudaea sp.
CACGAGTGCTGTCACCCTCGTTCTCATCAACAACAACGCGTCCACGGCGACACTGACATCGGATCTCGTCGATACCCTTCCGAATGGCCTCGTCATCGCAAGCCCAGCCAACGCGACTACGGATTGTCCCGAGCGGATGAACTGGTCGGCGACCCCGAGCGCGTAGAGGAAGCCCGAGCACGCGGCGTTGACGTCGAACGCGGCGCAGCCGTTCGCGCCGAGGCGATGCTGCAGCAGGCAGGCGGTCGAGGGGAAGATGAGGTCCGGCGTGGTCGTGCCGACGATCAGCAGTTCGATCTCGCCGGCCTTGACGCCAGCCGCTTCCAGCGCCGCGCGCGCCGCACCCTCGGCCAGATCGCAGGTGGTCTGGCCATCGGCGGCAATGTGGCGCTGGCGGATGCCAGTGCGCGTGGCGATCCACTCGTCGGACGTGTCGACGAGTTTTTCCAGATCGGCGTTGGTGAGCACCTTCTCCGGCAGGAAACTGCCGGTACCGGCGATGCGAGCGTAAATCAGAGCGATTCCCCTGCAGCGTGCGGTGAGGAATCAATCCTCGTCTTTCACCTTGACCTTGTCGGCGATGACCTTGCGGCCACGATAGTAGCCGTCCTTGGTGACATTGTGGCGCACATGCACTTCGCCCGAGGTCGGGTCGGTGCCGAGCTGCTTGGCGCTCAGCGCGTCGTGGGCGCGGCGCATGCCGCGACGGGACGGGGATTTACGGCTTTTGGCAACGGCCATGACGCATTACTCCAGATTAGACTTGCTTGCAGATTCATTCATGCTTGAGGCTTTGCAGCACGGCGAAAGGATTCTTGGATTCCTTCGCATCGTCCCGCTCGGTGCCGGCAAATTCCGGCTCCCGGTATTCCGCTCCCGGCTTCACCGGCACTGCCGGCAAGGCCAGGATCAATTCGTCTTCGACCACGTCGGCCAGGTGCAGGGCTCCGTCGGCCGTCAACAGCGGCTCGTAGTCGCCGGGCAACCCCGCCTCGTCTTCTTCACGCGCGATCAGCCCCAATCGCGTGTCCACATGAACCGGCAGCCGGAAAACGTCCAGCGTGCGCTGGCAGGTCAGCGGCAGCGACGCATCCGCGCGCACGCGCAAATGCGCCACGCCCAGATCGTCCTTGCCGAATTCCAGATCGAAATCCACGGCGCCATCGCTGGCCGCCAGACTGCCGCGCAAGCGTGGCAGCGAGGCGAGCGGCAAGCTCCCCTGGAACGACCGCCGCGCCTGCACCATGCGCCACGCGTCCACGGATTCCGGTAACACGTTGTTCATGGCGCGCGGGATGGTAGGTGCCGCAGTGCACAATGTCAATCAAAACCGTTCAGAGTCGAAGGTTTACCGGACGGTGCGGTTTCGGCAAACTGAGCGCCAAGCAACGGGGAAATCCGCATCGAATCCACTCTCGTCATCATCGCCGTCTGCCTGGTTCTGGCCGTGCTGGGACTGTGGCTGCGCGACCGCGGCGAACGCGGACGCCAGAATGCGATCCGTGCCCTGCTCGACGGCGCCGACCTGCTGGAATCGCGCCTGCAGGAATGTCGCGAACGAACACAGCATCTGCGCGACATGCTCGTCGTGCTGCCCGAGGAAATGAGCGCACGCGCCGACAGTGCCCTGCAGACCGACGCCAAGGTGCAGGCCGCGCTCAAGGATCTGCTCGCTCACCGGCTGTGGATACAGCAACGTGCCGCGACCGCTTCGCCACGGGAACTGGCGCAGGCCCGACAGGCGCTGGATCAATCCGGCGCGACCTTGCAGGCCCAGCTCGACCGCCTCGCCGCGATTGCCGCCGACCTGCAGCGCGCGCAGGCCGACGCGCGCACGCTGTCGCGCCCGAAATCGCAATGACGCCGCTCGCCACTGTCGACCTTGTACTCGCCTCCACTTCGCGTTACCGGCGCGAATTGCTCGCACGGTTGACGGCGGATTTCCACAGCTTCGCGCCGAATGTCGACGAGAAGCCGCTGCCAGATGAAAGCCCCACCGCGCTCGCCAACCGCCTGGCCCTGGCCAAGGCGCAGGCCGCGGCGGCAAAAAATCCCGGCGCCATCGTCATCGGCTCGGATCAAACCGCCGATCTCGACGGACGCGCGCTCGGCAAACCCGGCAGCGTGGAGGCTGCCTGTGCGCAACTGGCCGCGTGTTCGGGGCGCACGGTGACGTTCCATACCGGATTGTGCGTGATCGATGCGCGCCGTTCGCCGCATCGCGTCCGCGCTGCGCAGGATGCCACGCACGTGCATTTCCGCATCCTCGATGCGGCCGCGATCGCCCGCTACGTCGAACGCGAACGCCCGCTCGATTGCGCCGGCAGTTTCAAATGCGAGGGACTGGGCATCGCCCTGTTCGAGCGCATCCAATCGGAAGATCCCACCGCATTGATCGGATTGCCGCTGATCGCGCTATGCCGACTGCTGCGCGAGTTGGAAATCGAAGTCCTGTGAATCACGGTTTGGTGGCGATGCAATCCGGATTCGATTCGATGTTCTCCGATTTCGTCACCCCCCCGGCGTACCAGCGATAGCGCTTGCGTCCGGCATAACTGTCGAGCCGCGCGACCGGCGCGAGATCGCCCACGCGCAAGCACAGGGTATCGAGCCAGGCCGCACGCTCGCGTTCGCGCCGTGCGCCGGGCTCGACGACGAGCAGAACCGGATGCCCCACGCCGAGCGCGCGCAAGCCTGCTTCGTCGCGCTGCCAGATCGCGAGCTGCGGCGCGCGCCCGTGTTTGACGTTGATCGGATGATCCAGCGTGTAGACCGTACGCTTGCCATCGAGGGCGAAATCCAGTTCCGCCGCGAGCATGAAATTGTCCGCGACCAGGGCCGAATCCGCGAAGCGCGGCTGCGAAATCAACGCCTGCGTTTCCTTCGCGGCTTCGCGCCAGCCGACGAACTGCTGCGGAAACGCCTTCATTTTCGCCAAGACATCGGCGCCGCCGGGAATCGCGGCCATGCCCAGGTAGGCGAACGCCAGCGTGCTGCCGAGTACCAGGAGTACAAACGTGGACGCGCGCAGCCAGCGCGCAATCCGGGATTCGCGCAGCAGGGCCGGCAGCACGACGAGCAAGGGCAGATAACCCGGCAGCGGCCAATGCGCGCGGAAGCGCGTGTCGTCGGCGAACAGTCCCAACAGGAAAAACGCCAGGATCGGCACCGCCGCGCAGCACAGGAACAAATCCCACGGCGCATTCTCGCCACGCCGTTTCCATGTCCGCCAGAGTGCCCACAACAGCAGTCCGAAAAACAATGGCGTGCAGGCCAGCGCCTGTTCCAGTGGCTGCACCAGCGCATCGGCATGGAAACGCCAGGGATTGCGCTGCACGATCTGGAAATCCAGCGCCGTCCAGGCGTGTGTCGCATTGAACACGAGCGTCGGGACGATGCCCAGTGCCATGATCGCGAGCGCCAGCCACAAGCCCGGATTGCGCCACATCGCGCGTCCACGCGGCGTCAATGCAAAAAACGCGAGACCGGCTGCGAGCAACATCGCGGCTCGGTAATGCGCAAGCCAGGCGAACGCGAGCGCGGCGCCGAGCAGGACCCAATAGCGCCATTTTCGCGTGCGCGCGGCACGCTCGATCGCGTCCAGTGCCAGCGCGCTCGCGAATGTCAGCGGCACGTCGGGCAAGGCGAACAGGCCGAGTGTGCCGAGCAAGGGCAGTCCGAGCACCAGCAGACCCGCGCGCCAGCCATCCGCTTCGCCGGATACGCGCCTCGCAATACGCACGATCAGCCATGGCAAGAGCGCGCCAAGGACAAGGAACGGCACGCGCATGGCCAGCGTGCCGTGGCCGAACAAGGCCTCGCCGGAGGCGATCAACCACGCCGTCAGTGGCGGCAGGTCGCTGTATCCGAGGGCCGGATGACGGCTCTCCTGCCAGTACCAGGCTTCGTCGCCGAACGGGGCCAGTTGCGCCGCGAGGACGATCTTTACAACGAGCAGCACCGCCCAGACGACCCAGAACCCCGTTCGCAGACGCCGCTCGCGCCGCGGGACTCCGCCCGCGTCCGGATTGCCTATACTCTCCGTCATGAATGCCCGCCTCGTTCCCGCCGCGTCCGCACCACCGCCCGATCCCGCACTCGCCGCCGCGCTCGAGCGTGCGCAGGCGCAAGTCAACCGCGTCGTCCTCGGCAAGGCTGCCCAAGTACGCCTCGCCTTCGCCTGTATCCTCGCCGGCGGTCACCTTCTGATCGAGGACCTGCCCGGCGTCGGCAAGACCACGCTGGCCCATGCGCTCGCGGCGACCCTGGATCTTTCGTTCCAGCGCATCCAGTTCACGTCCGACATGCTGCCCGCCGACATTATCGGCGTGAGCGTTTACGAGCGCGAGAGCGGCGCGTTCAAGTTCCACCCCGGCCCGCTTTTCGCCCAGCTCGTGCTGGCCGACGAGATCAACCGCGCCACGCCGAAAACGCAAAGCGCCCTGCTCGAGGCGATGGCCGAGCAGCAGATCACGGTGGACGGCGCCACGCGCAAGCTGCCGGATCCTTTCTTCGTCGTCGCCACGCAGAATCCGGTCGAACTGGCCGGGACCTATCCGCTGCCGGACTCGCAGCTCGACCGTTTCATGCTGCGCATTGGCCTGGATTACCCGGACCCCGCCGCCGAGCGCGCCCTGCTCGCTTCCAGCGATCGTCGCGAACTGCTCGCGCAATTGACGCCGTGCCTGTCCACCGCGCAACTCGTGCAACTGCGCGGCGCCGTAGCGACCGTGCTGGCGAGCCCGGCCCTGATCGATTACGTGCAGGCCCTGCTCGCCGCGAGCCGGGCACATGCCGAAATCCGCGTGGGATTGTCGCCGCGCGCCGGCCTCGCCTTGCTCAACGCCGCGCGCGCCCACGCCCTGCTCGAAGGCCGCGGCTATTGCGTGCCCGAAGACGTGCAAGCCGTGTTCCCCGGCGTGGCCGCGCACCGGCTGATTCCCTCGGCATCGAGCAACAGCGGCCGCGATCGGCTGGCGGCGAGCCTGCTGGAAAAAACGCCGGTGCGCTGATTATCGATGAGAACGAAGTCGACGAGAACGAAGTCGACGGGAACGGGACAGTCATGAACGCAAGCGTCGCCACCGCTTCGCTCAAGACCCGGCTGTTCGAGTACGCCGAACGCCGCCTGCCGGCCCTGACCCGGCTCAAGCGCGTCGAGGCGCTGCCGATCCGGCTCGACCGCCATCGCATCTACGTGCTACCCACGCGCTTCGGCCTCATGCTGTCGGCGCTGTTGCTGGTCATGCTGCTCGGCGCGCTGAACTACAACAACAATCCGGCCCTGCTGCTGACCTGTCTATTCGCCGCCGCCGCCTACCAGAGCGTGTTCGCCGCGTTCGCCACGCTGAACCGGCTCGAAGTCACGGCGCTGCGCGCAGAGCCTGGTCATGCTGGCAGCGATCTGGAATTTCTTATACATTTCCACATTGCGTCGAGACCGCGGCGCAGCCTGCGCCTGCACGTGGGCGATGCGCAGATCGACTTCGATCTCGACGCGGACGGCGCGGTCGGTTTTCGCATTCCCGCGCCGCGGCGTGGCTGGTTGCGGCCCGGACGACTGCGCCTGTGCAGCCAATATCCGTTCGGACTGTTCGAAGTCTGGAGCTGGATCAATCCCGAATTCGCCGCGCT
>DASTAL010000063.1:0-2275 GCA_035712685.1 Rudaea sp.
CCGATCGTCATCGCGATCACCGTGCTGCTTCTGCACGCGTTCGGCATGAGCTTCAACATCATGACCCTCGGCGGCATGGCGGCGGCGGTCGGGTTGATCGTCGACGACGCGGTCGTGATGATCGAACACATCATGCGGCGCGCCGGTGCCGAACGCGCGGCGGGCGATGCCACCGTGCTTCGTGCCGCGCAGGAAATGCTGCGCCCGCTGACCGGCTCCTCGCTCGCCACCATCGTCGTGTTCGCGCCGCTCGCCTTCCTCGGCGGCGTTGCCGGCGGCTTCTTCAAGGCACTGGCGCTGACGATGGCCGCAGGATTGGCGGTCTCCTGGGCTTTGGCCGCGCTAGCCTTGCCGCTCGTCGCCGCTCGCCTGATCCGCGTCGGCGACGCGCAACGCATGGAGCAGGCCGAGCGCTGGATCGCCGGCACACAACAACGATATGCCACGCGCATGCGCCGCATGCTGGCGCGCCCGCGCTGGGCGCTGCCGGCCATCGTGGTTTGCGCGCTCGTTGCCGCCCTGTGTTACTGGCGACTCGGCACCGGTTTCATGCCGCAGATGGACGAAGGCGGTTTCGTGATCGATTACGTCAGCGTGCCCGGCACCTCGCTCGCCGAGACCGATCGCCTGCTGCGCCAGGTCGAGGCGATCATAAAGGCCACGCCTGAAGTCGACGACTATTCGCGCCGCACCGGCCTGCAGCTCGGCGGCGGCCTGACCGAGGCGAACGAAGGCGATTTCTTCGTTCATCTCAGACCGCCGCCGCGGCGCGGCATCGAAGAAGTGATGAGCGAGGTACGCACGAAAGTCCAGGCCCAGGTACCCGGTCTGCGCATCGAGACCGCGCAGCTGATGGAAGACCTGATCGGCGACCTTGTCGCCACCCCACAGCCGATCGAAGTCAAGGTATTCGGCCAGAACCCGGCCACCGATCGCGCCGAAGCGGCCAAAATCGCCGCCGCGATTGCTAAAATACCCGGCGTGGTCGAGGTATTCGATGGGGTCAAGATCGCCGGCGACGCGATCGAGGTCCGCATCGACCGCGTGCGCGCGGCGCTGGACGGGCTCGATCCGGATGCGGTGACGCGCCAGCTCGAAACCGAACTGGGCGGCAGCCTGGCCGGGTCGATCCGGCAGGGTGAGAAACTGGTCGGCATCCGCGTATGGACGCCGCAGGATCTGCGCCAGCGCATCGCCCAGCTTGCCGCCCTGCCCTTGCGCGCGGCGGATGGGCATACACTGCCGCTGGGGCGGGTGGCGGATATTTCCGTCGCCGAAGGCCAGCCCGAGGCGAACCGCGAGGACCAGCGGCCGCTGGTGGCGGTGACGGCGCGGCTGGAAGGGCGCGATCTGGGGTCGGCAATGAACGACGTGAAGGCGAGCGTGGCGAAGATGAAATTGCCGACCGGCGTGCAGGTCGAATACGGCGGCTTGTACGGGCAGCAGCAGGATTCGTTCCGCGCCATGGCGCTGGTTTTCGCCGGTGCGCTGCTGCTCATCATCACCCTGCTCATGTTCCTGTACGAGAACATCGCCGTGGTCGCGAGCATCCTCGTCGCCACGTTCTGTTCGCTCGCCGGCGTGTTCGCGGGACTGTGGCTGACGAGTACGGAGCTGGACCTGTCGTCGATCATGGGCCTGACCATGATCCTGGGCATCGTCACCGAAATCGCGATCTTCTATTTCGCCGAAATCGACTTTGCGCGCCGGCCCGACCTGGCCGCGCTGATCGAAGCCGGCAGCATGCGCATGCGCCCGATCCTGATGACTTCGCTGATCGCCATCCTCGCGCTGGCGCCGCTCGCGCTCGGCATCGGCACGGGTTCGGCCATGCAGCAGCCGCTGGCCATCGCGATCATCGCCGGGCTGATCGCCGCCGTGCCGATCGTGCTGATCCTGATGCCGGCGATCTACCTGCTGCTGGCGCGTGCGCCGCGTGAGGCGGCAGCGTGACCGCGCGCATCACACTCGCGTTCACCACGGCGGCCTGCGCGCTGCTGTCCGCCTGCGCGGTAACCACGCCGCTGCCCGACCTGCATGCGGACATGCCGGCGCGCTGGCACAACGCACCCGCCGAGTCGTCCCGGCTCGGCCCGGCGCCGGACCTGGATTCGTGGTGGCACGCGTTCAACGACGCGCAACTCGACGCGCTGATCGAACGCGCCCTGCAACAGAACCTGACCCTGCAGCAGGCGAGCTTGCGCCTGCGCGGCGCGCGCGCGCTGCAGCACCGTTCCGGCACCCAGTTCATGCCGCAGCTGAATTTCCACACGTT
>DASTAL010000064.1:0-1143 GCA_035712685.1 Rudaea sp.
GACCACACCGGCTATTACAACGCGCAGGACCGTTTCCCGGTGTTCACGATCGAGCGCCTGCGCCTGCGCCGCGGCGCGATCTACCACGGCAGCTACATGGGCCGCGCACCGCACGACGAACCGTCGGTGCTGGCGCTGGCATTGAACGAGGTGTTCGTGCCGATCCTGCAGAAAGTGTTTCCCGAGATCGTCGACTTCCACCTGCCGCCCGAAGCGTGTTCCTACCGCATCGCGGTCGTGAGCATCCGCAAGCAGTACGCCGGCCATGCGCGCCGCATGATGATGGGCGTGTGGTCGTACCTGCGCCAGTTCACCTACACCAAGTTCGTGATCGTGGTCGACGCGGACATCGACGCGCGCGACTGGGCGCAGGTGGTCTGGGCGGTGGCGACGCGCGTGGATCCGGCGCGCGACACGCTGCTGGTCGAGAACACGCCGATCGACTATCTGGATTTCGCCAGTCCGGTCGCGGGCCTGGGCTCGAAGCTCGGCATCGATGCGACCAACAAGTGGCCGGGCGAAACCGTGCGCGAATGGGGCCGGCCGATCCGGCCCGACCCGAGCGTGGAAAAACGCGTCGATGCGTTGTGGAGCCGGGTGATTTCCGGCTAATCCGCTGCCGTATTCCAGGTTGGATCGTCGAACAGCCGCGGATACTTCTGCAACGCACCCTGCATGTCGGCCAATGCGGCGGGAATGCCCTGTCCGGTACGCGCCGCGTTCGCGCCTACCAGGAATTTCGCCAGCAACCCGTGCAACGCGGCGTCGGCGTCGGGCTCGAGCTTGCAGTTCGCGATCATGTCGTTGACCGCGCCATCGATGAGTTTGGCGACATTGGCCGATTGCGCAGCATCCGGATGGCCGTGTTCGGCGTGCTCCAGCGCCTGCACGGCCTGGCGGACGCGACGCATGCCGTCGCGCAGGGGGGCGTCCGTGGCCCAGCGCTTGCCGGCGGGAACCTCGGCCGCCGGCGCGGCGGCGTGCGCGTGCTCGGCATGTGCGGCGGGCGCCGGAGTGGCTGGCTGCGCCTGCGTACGGCCGGCGGCCGGCACGGCAAGCAGCGCAGCGCTGAACACGAGTTGCGCCATGGTCCGGACAGACTTGCGGCAAACGTTCGGCATCATCGGTATTCTCCACGCAGGG
>DASTAL010000065.1:0-2560 GCA_035712685.1 Rudaea sp.
GAAACGCACAGGCTGTCGCCCACGGCCGACTCGGCAGCGACAGCGGAGGCGTCCACGAACAGGCGCACGTCGCCGCCGCGCGCTTCGATGCGCCGGATGGTTCCGACAGCCTGGACGATTCCGGTAAACATCGCGTCATTCTCTCAACAACAGGCGCCAATCGTCGCCGATCCGGCGTTCGTCGACCACTCGCGGCCGCCGACCCGCGGCGATTTCGGCAATCGGCGGCAAATTCAGCAACGCACGCGCACCATCGCCGAGCAAAACGGGCGCGACGTACAACAAAAGCTCATCGACCCGATTCGCGGCGAACAGGGCACCGCACAGCGTCGGCCCGGCCTCGACCTGCAATTCGTTGACGCCGCGCGCGGCGAGCAGGGCCAATGCCGCATCAAGGTCGATCCTGCCATCTGCTTGCGTGGCTACGGCTACGCGTTCGACGCTTGGATGGCGATCGTCGCCCGGCTGTGCGCCTTCGGCATGCAGGATCAAGGTCGGCGTGCTGCCGTCCAGCAAATGCGCTTGCGCGGGCAAGGCATCAAGGCGCGCATCGAGCACGACGCGCAAAGCGGGCACGAATGCCTCGCCATCGGGCAATCGTGCGGTCAGCCGCGGATCGTCGCTGCGCGCTGTGCCCGCGCCGGTCAGGATCGCGCCGCTTTGCGCGCGCCAACGCTGCACGTCCGCGCGCGCGGCCTCACCCGTGATCCATTGCGATTGGCCGTTCGACAACGCGGTGCGGCCGTCCAGGCTCATGGCGAGTTTGACCCGCACCCACGGTCGGCCACGTTCCAGACGAGAAATGAATCCGCGGTTGAGTTCGCGTGCCGCCGCGCGCATCAAGCCGGTTTCCACGACGACGCCGGCCGCACGCAGTTTCGCGAAACCGCCGCCGGCGACTTTCGGATTCGGATCCTCGCAGGCGGCGACGACGCGCGCGACGCCCGCCGCAACCAGTGCATCGGCGCAGGGTGGCGTCCTGCCGAAATGCGCGCACGGCTCCAGCGTGACGTAGGCTGTCGCACCGCGCGCGCGCGTCCCCGCCGCGCGCAGCGCAAAGACCTCGGCATGCGGCTCGCCGGCGCGGACGTGGAATCCCTCGCCGAGGATTTCGTCGCCGCGCGCGATCACGCAACCCACGCGCGGATTCGGCTGCGTGGTGTACAAGCCCTTCTCGGCCAGACGCAGAGCACGCGCCATGTGCGCGTGGTCGGCGGCGGAAAATCCGCTCATGGCGCCTTCTTGCGCTGGCGCAGATCGCCGAGCAACGGCAATTGCAGGCCTTCGAGTTCGGGCAAGTCCTTCTCGAGTTTTTCGATTTCCTCGCGAAACGCCTGCACGTCTTCGAATCGGCGATACACCGAGGCGAAGCGCACGTACGCGACCTGGTCGAGGCGCTTCAATTCCGTCATCACCCATTCGCCGAGCAGGCGCGAGGGCACTTCGCGCTCGTTGACCGCGCGCAACTGGCGCACGACTTCGCGCACCACGTTGTCGACAGCGTCGCTGGCGACCGGGCGCTTCTGCAGCGCGCGTTCCACGCCCGTGCGCAGCTTGTGTTCACCAAACGCCTCACGGCGGCCGTCGCTCTTGACGATCGCGGGCAGCTTGATTTCCATCGTCTCGAACGTGTTGAAACGTTCACCGCAGTGCGTGCATTCGCGGCGGCGGCGAATCGTCGTGCCATCCTCGGATTCGCGGGAGTCGATGACGCGGGTGTCGACGTGCTGGCAGAACGGACAATGCACTTTGCAGGTCAGCTCGCGCCAGCGGCGTCAATCGCGAACAAATGATCAGCCATACACCGGAAACTGGCGACACTGCGCCGTCACTTTCTCGCGCACCGCCGCGATCACTTTGTCGTCCGTGGGCGCGTCGAGCACGTCGCAGATCCAGTTCGCGAGATCGACGCAATCGGCCTCGCCGTAGCCGCGCGTGGTCACCGCCGGCGTGCCGATGCGCAGGCCCGAGGTCACGAAGGGCTTCTGCGGATCGTTCGGCACGGCGTTCTTGTTGACGGTGATGTGCGCACGGCCGAGCGCGGCCTCGGCGTCCTTGCCGGTGACGCCCTTGCCGATCATGTCGACCAGCATCAGGTGGTTCTGCGTCCCGCCGGAGACGATCTTGTAGCCGCGCGCGACCATCGTTTTCGCCATCGCCTGTGCGTTCTTCACCACGTTTTGCTGGTAGGTCTTGAACGCCGGCTCCAGTGCTTCCTTGAACGCAACCGCTTTCGCCGCGATCACGTGCATCAGCGGACCGCCCTGGATGCCGGGGAAGACGATGGATTGCAATTTTTTCTCGATCTCCTCGCCGGCGTTACGCGCGACGATCAGGCCGCCGCGCGGACCGCGCAAGGTCTTGTGTGTGGTCGAGGTGACCACGTGTGCGTGCGGCAGCGGACTCGGATAAACGCCCGCGGCAACGAGGCCGGCAACGTGCGCCATGTCCACGAACAGGTAGGCGCCGACCTTGTCCGCGATCGCGCGCATGCGCGCCCAATCCACGACCTGCGAATAGGCGGAAAACCCGGCCACGACCATCTTCGGCTTGTGCTCGA
>DASTAL010000066.1:0-2034 GCA_035712685.1 Rudaea sp.
GCGCTGGCGCAAGGGGCGGACATGCTCGAGCCCGACCTCGTGGCCAGCCGCGACGGCATGCTGTTCGCGCGTCACGACTTTGGCCTGTCGCGCAGCACGGATGTCGCCGCGCGTGCGCAATTCGCGGCCCGCGCGCGCGAAATCGGCGGCGAACGCGACTGGTGGATCGGTGATTTCGAGGCGCACGAGATCGGCGCGTTGCGCGCGGTGCAGCCGGATGCCGGACGCGATCGCCGATACGACGGCCAATTCGGCATCGCGAGCTTTGCTGCGCTGCTCGACCTTGTTGCCCGGGCGAACCGGGATCGCGAAACGCCGGTCGTGATCGAGGCCGAAATCAAGCAGCCCGACGCCGGCGTGCTCGCCGCGCTGGTGCACGAGCTGGAGTCGCGCGATCTCGACGGAGAGCGCTCACCGGTATGGATCGAATGCTTCGATCACGATTTCCTGCAGCGCGCGCGCGAACGCTGCGGCAATCCGTGCATCGCCTTGCTGGAACCGAAAGATGACTGGCAGCGTGGCGATCCACGCTTGCGCGAACTCGCGCGCTGGGTTCGCGGCGTGGCGCCGCGCAAGGGCATGCTGTGGGACTCGATCGGAGGCGACACGCGCTGGGTCGCGGCCGCGCATGACTTGGGTTTGGAGGTGCACGCCTGGACGTTCCGCGACGATCGGGATTTTGCACCGTTCGCCACGCCGGTCGATGAACTCGATGCCGCCTTCTTGCTCGGCTTGGACGCGTTGTTCTGCGATTTTCCCGATTCGGCGGTCGCCGCGCGCGCGGCGTTCGCGGCGCGCTAACGGGCTGCAGTCAGCGCATCGCTGCCTGCCGGTGCCACAAACGGTACCGGTGCGCCGATGGTGATGCCGCTGCGCCAGAGTTTGAGCTGCGCTTCGATGCGCGGCGTCGTCACGAGTTGCGGAAAGGAGTGTTCCTCGTGGTCGCGCGTCTCCCAGCCATCGACCAACTTGTTCGCCTCGGCAAACGCACCGGTGAACGTGACGTTGCGGTTAAGGCCGTCGACGAAGAAGGCGCGGCCGAAATCGGTGATGTCCGCATCGCTGCCGCAACCGAACGAGCTGCGGTCGGCACGGGCGGCGGTGACGATCATCGTGGTGTCGCCCTTCAGCGCATCGATGAAGCCGCCGGAATAACACGCCGAAATGACGATCACCTTGTAGCGGATCCTCGCCTTGGCAAATACGTCGGCCAGGTCTTCCGGCGCGATCGAATCCAGTGGCAGCGGATCCATGGCCACGTACAACAAATGGTCCTGGGTGCCGTGGCTGGTCAACAGCAGGAACAGGATGTCGTTGTCGCGATCCATTTTCTCCGCGACCGCATCGACGGCGGTTTCGAGGTTCGTCAGCGTCGCCAGCGGATAGCGCGAAAGCGTCGCGGGATTGTTGGCCAGCATCAGTTCATGGCCGTTCGCGGCGAAACGCCTGGCGAACAGGGTACGGACGTACTCGGCTTCGTTGAGGAACACGTCTTCGGCGCCGTCGCCGGCGAAACCGATGAAAAACAGGTTCGGTTTTCCCACAACGCGCGGTGCGAGCTTCGCCACCGCCTCGCGCAACATGCGTGGCTGTGCGTAAATGACCTGTTCCGGCGTGTCGGCGTCGGCCGGCCAGTCGTCGCCCTGGTCGGTATCGTCGCCGGTAGGGTCGGCGGCGGCCGGACTTCCGCCAGTATCATGCGCCAGCGCGGCAACGTGCGTTTGCGTCGATTGTGCCGTGTGCCGGACGAGCAGCACCGCGGTCAATGCTCCGCAGGCAAAGGTGACGGCGAAAACAAGGACAAGCAGGCGGCGCATGGCTCAACTCACCGCGATGGCATCGAAATCGTGGACGCAGGGGTGCGTGCCATGCACCGGGCAAGCCGCTGGTGCGCGCGCCAGCTGCGTCGTGCGCATGCCGGCCGTGCGCGCCGCGTCGAGTTCTTCGACGATGTCGGACAGGAACAGGATTTCGTCCGCCGGCTTGCCGATGGCGGTGGCGATACGACGGTAGGACTCCGCTTCGCGCTTGTGC
>DASTAL010000067.1:0-5420 GCA_035712685.1 Rudaea sp.
TGGGAAGTGGTGGCCGACGATGTCGTCATGGAATCGCCGGATCGGCAACTGCGCCTGATGGACGCGGTCGATACGCGCCCGGACATCCAGGTCGGCGAGTTCATCGAGGAACCCATCGACAATCCGGAATTCGGACGCATCGCCGCGCAGGCCGCCAAGCAGGTGATCGTGCAGCGCGTGCGCGAGGCCGAGCGCGCGCAGGTCGTGGATGCCTACAAGGATCGCGTCGGCGAACTGCTCACCGGCGTGGTCAAGCGCGTCGAACGCGGTAGCGTTTACCTGGACCTGGGCGGCAACGCCGAAGCGTATATCCCGCGCGACAAGGCGGTACCGCGCGAAGCGGTGCGCGCCGGCGACCGCGTGCGCGGTTATCTGTACGAAGTGCGTCCGGAGCCGCGCGGCCCGCAGCTTTTCGTTTCGCGCACCGCGCCGGAATTCATGATGGAGTTGTTCAAGCTCGAGGTGCCGGAAGTCGGCCAGGGCCTGGTCGAAATCAAGGGCGCCGCGCGCGATCCGGGTGACCGCGCCAAGATCGCCGTGCTCGCGCACGACAATCGCACCGATCCGATCGGTGCCTGCATCGGCATGCGCGGCTCGCGCGTGCAGGCGGTGTCGAACGAGCTCAACGGCGAGCGCATCGACATCGTGCTATGGAACGACAATCCGGCGCAATTCGTGATCAACGCGATGGCGCCGGCCGAGGTGCAGTCGATCATCGTGGACGAGGAAAAGCACTCGATGGACATTGCGGTCGCCGAGGACAAGCTCTCGCAGGCGATCGGGCGCGGCGGCCAGAACGTGCGCCTGGCCAGCAAGCTCACCGGCTGGCAACTCAACGTGATGACCCAGGACCAGGTCGCACAGAAGTCCGAGGCCGAGCAGGAAGCCGCGCGCAAGCTGTTCCAGGACAAACTCGAGGTCGACGCGGAAATCGCCGGCATTCTCGTGCAGGAAGGCTTTACCACGGTCGAGGAAATCGCCTACGTCCCGACCGGCGAGCTGCTCGCGATCGAGGGCTTCGACGAGAACATCGTCGAGGAACTGCGCGCGCGCGCGCGTGACGCGCTGCTC
Organism: Rudaea sp.; assembly: GCA_035712685.1. GTDB lineage: Bacteria > Pseudomonadota > Gammaproteobacteria > Xanthomonadales > Rhodanobacteraceae > Rudaea. The sequence continues at coordinate 1,072 of DASTAL010000067.1, forward strand.
ACCGAAGCGCTCGCGGTCGAAGAGGACATCGAGGACAACAAGCCGGCCGAGGATCTGCTCGGCGTCGACGGCATGGACGAATCGACGGCCTTCGCGCTGGCCGAACACGGCGTCATCACGCGCGAGAATCTCGCCGACCTTGCCACCGACGAGTTGATGGAACTTGCGATCGACGGCATGGACGAGGACCGCGCTCGTGCCCTGATCATGGCGGCGCGCGTCGGGCAGACGGCCTGAGCCCGGACGCTACGACCTCGCGCGATACGCTCACGGAGAACCAAACATCATGTCGGACGTAACCATCAAGCAACTGGCCGGTGTGCTCGGCATGAGCGTGGACAAGCTGCTCGTGCAGCTCGACGAGGCCGGCATGAAGTTCTCCGGTCCCGAACAGGTCGTATCCAGTACGCAGAAAGTGAAGCTGCTGGGCTTCCTGCGGCGCACGCATGGCAAGGGCGAGAAGGCTGCCGAAGAAGATTCCTCGCCGCGCCAGATCACGCTCAAGCGCAAGTCGGTCAGCGAGTTGACCGTGAACCAGGGCGCCGCACGCGGCAAGACCGTGGCCGTGGAAGTGCGCCAGAAGCGCACCTACGTCAAGCGCAGCGCCGTGGTCGAGTCGCAGGAAGTCGATCTCGAGCGCGAGGACGCGCTGAAGAAATTGCAGGAATCGCAGGCCCGGAACCAGGCCGAGCAGGCCGCGCTCAAGGCCCAGGACAAGCGCCGCGCCGACGAGGAAGCGAAGTTGCGTGCGGCCGAAGAAGCACGCCGTGCCGAGGAGGCCCGGCAGCGTGCGGAGGCCGAGGCGAAAACCGGCGAGCCCGCGGTGCAGGCCGAGAAACCTGCGAAGGAAGAACGCACCGCGGCAGCGCCGCGCAAGCCCCACGAACCGCGTCCGGCCGATGGCCGCGGCCGCCCCGACAACGAACCGGCATCGCACAAACACAAGCCGAAACACGGCTCGCACCGCATGCGCGACGACGGCGAAGACAGCGAGGGAATGAACCGCATTTTCGGCGCCGAACTGCATCTGTCCGACGAAGGCCACGCGCGCCGCGGCGCGGTCAAGCGCAAGCCGCGCAAGGTCGTGGTCGAAGCCGGGCGCATGGCGTCGGGGCAACACGGCTTTTCCAAGCCGCTGGCGCCGATGGTGCGTGAAGTACCGGTTGGCGAATCCATCCTCGTTTCGGATCTCGCGCAGAAGATGGCGGTCAAGGGCGCCGACGTAGTCAAGACGCTGTTCAAGATGGGCGTGATGGCGACGATCAACCAGGTCATCGACCACGACACCGCCGTGCTCGTGGTCGAGGAACTCGGCCATACCGCGGTGAAGGCGGAGGAAAAGACCGCCGAGACGACGCTGGCCAGGGTCGAGGCGCAGGGCGAGAAAACGCCGCGTCCGCCGGTCGTGACCATCATGGGCCACGTCGACCACGGCAAGACCTCTTTGCTCGACTACATCCGCCGCACCAAGGTGGCGGCAGGCGAGGCCGGCGGCATCACCCAGCACATCGGTGCGTATCACGTCAAAACCGACAAGGGTACGATCAGCTTCCTCGATACGCCCGGCCACGCCGCGTTCACGTCCATGCGCGCGCGCGGCGCCAAGCTCACCGACATCGTTGTGCTGGTCGTGGCGGCCGACGATGGCGCCATGCCGCAGACGATCGAGGCGATCCAGCACGCCAAGGCCGCGCATGTGCCGCTGATCGTGGCGGTGAACAAGATCGACAAGCCCGAGGCGAATCCGGACCGCGTCAAGCAGGATCTGATCCAGCATGAAGTCGTATCCGAGGATTTCGGCGGCGATACGCAATTCGTGCCGGTTTCGGCCAAGACCGGGCAGGGCGTCGATCAACTGCTCGATGCGATTCTGCTGCAGGCCGAGGTGATGGATCTCAAGGCGGTTGTGGACGGCCTTGCCACCGGTGCCGTCGTCGAAGCGAGCCTAGACAAGGGTCGCGGCCCGGTCGCCACCGTGCTGGTGCAGCAGGGCACGCTGAAGAAAGGCGATTTCCTCGTGTGCGGCGTGGAATACGGCCGCGTGCGGGCGATGTTCGACGAATCCGGCCAGCCGGTGGAGCGCGCCGGCCCCTCGATTCCGGTGCAGTTGCTCGGCCTGTCCGGGGTGCCGAATGCGGGCGACGATTTCGTCGTCGTCGAGGACGAGCGCCTGGCCAAGCAGGTCGCGGCCGAGCGCCAGGCCAAGCTGCGCGAGTCGCGCCTGACCAAGCAGTCGGTACGCCTGGAAGACGTGATCTCGCAGATGGGCCAGGGCGACGAACAAGCCGTGCTCAACCTTGTCGTCAAGACTGATGTGCAAGGTTCCGCCGAAGCGCTGCGCGATGCGCTGACCGCAATCGGCAACGAGCGCGTCAAGGTCAACGTCATCGCTTCCGGCGTCGGCGGCATCACCGAATCCGATGCCACGCTCGCGGTAGCCTCGAAGGCGATCGTCATCGGCTTCAACGTGCGCGCCGACGCGACCGCACGCAAGGTGCTGGAAGCCAACGGCATCGACCTGCGCTACTTCTCGATCATCTACGACGTCATCGACCAGGTGAAACAGGCCGCGACCGGCCTGCTCGGCATGGAGATCCGTGAGGAGATCATCGGCACGGCTCAGGTGCGCGACGTGTTCCGCTCGTCCAAGTTCGGCGCGATCGCCGGCTGCATGGTCGTCGAGGGCGTGGTCAAGCGCCACAAGCCGATCCGCGTGCTGCGCGACAATACCGTGATCTTCCAGGGCGAACTCGAATCGCTGCGCCGCTTCAAGGAAAACGTCGACGAAGTGCGCAACGGCATGGAGTGCGGCATCGGCGTGAAACAGTACAACGACGTCAAGCCGGGCGACCAGATCGAATGCTACGAGCGCATCGAGGTGGCGAGAACGCTGTAATGCCGTCCCATTCCTTCAACCGCTCCGACCGCCTTGCCGCCGAGTTGCGCCGCCTCGTCGGCACGCTGGTGCATGACGCGGTGCGCGAGCATGCGCTGCCGTCGATGAGCGTGTCCGACGTCGAGTGCAGCAAGGATTTCGACGTCGCCACGGTCTGGGTCACCGCGTTGCTGCCGGAGTCGTCGAAGGACGCGGTGAAGGCGCTCAATGCCATGGCCAAGGAAATGCGCATGCAGTTGTCGAAGACGATGCGCGTGCGCCGCGTGCCCGAGCTGCGCTTCAAGTACGACGACTCGGTGGATCGCGGCGAGCGCATCGACGCCTTGTTGCGCGGGGAAAAGTGAAACCCGTCCAGCGGGCCGTTTCCGGCATCCTGCTCCTCGACAAACCCGCAGGAATCAGCTCCAACCGCGCGCTGCAATTGGCAAAACGCCTGTTCGGCGCGGCCAAGGCCGGGCATACCGGCAGCCTCGATCCGCTCGCCACCGGATTGTTGCCGATCTGCTTCGGCGAGGCGACGAAAATCGCCGGTTACCTGCTCGGTTCGCGCAAGGCCTATGCCGCGCAATGCCGGCTCGGCTCCACGACGACGACCGACGATGCCGAAGGCGAGGTTGTCCTCACGCGGCCGGTTCCGGAAATCACCGACGCGACGATCGAGGCGGCATTGGCAACCTTGCGCGGCCGCATCGTGCAGACGCCGCCGGCGTATTCGGCGATCAAGCAGGGCGGCGTGCCGCTGTACAAGCGCGCGCGGCGTGGCGAAGATGTCCAAGTTCCATCGCGCGAGGTCGATGTCGATCGTTTCGATCTGCAAGGCCGCGTTGGCGACGTGCTGAACCTGTATGTCGAATGCGGTTCCGGCACTTATGTGCGCAGCCTCGCGCGTGATCTCGGCGAGCGCCTGGGTTGCGGCGCGCACCTGACCGCACTGCGTCGGTTGTGGGTGGAGCCGTTTCGCGATCCGGTCATGCACACGCTGGAAAGCCTTGAGCAAGTCGCCGCCGCCGACGGACCGGCGGCACTCGATGGCCTGCTGCTGCCGATCGAGGCGGGCCTCGGCGCCTTGACGGCGTTGCATCTCGATGCCGAGCAGGCCCGGCGACTTCGCCACGGCCAGCGCCTGAACCTGCCTGGCCAGGGGCCGCTGCCGCTGGGTCGGGCGCTGGATGCGCAGGACCGTCTGGTCGCTCTGGTGCGGCTGGATGCGGAGGGTACGGCTTCCATCGTGCGCGGGTTTGCCGTACCGGGCTGAACGCGGTTCCCGCCCGCTGCAGAATCCGGTTATAATGAGGGGCTTTTCCAGCCGGGACTCGTCCCGGGACCCTGACGCGGGTCGCGCTCGTCCATCGGACCGGGCTGATTCGCGCCGTACGCAACAGCAAAGGTAAACAATCATGTCGCTTTCCACCGAACAAACCGGCAAGGTCATTGCCGACTACCGCCGCGCCCC
>DASTAL010000068.1:0-2305 GCA_035712685.1 Rudaea sp.
ATGCCCGTACAGCGCGTATTGCACCGGCGCGAGGCGCAGTCCGGCGAGCGCCTGATGTTTCGGATCCATGCCGATTTCGGGATAGACGAGCGCGTCGAGCCGCGCTTGCCGCACTTCACGCGCGAGCGTGAGCGCATCGGCCTGCGTCTGCACGAATGCGGAAACAGGGCTGGCGATGCGGCGCGTGCTGTCGTCCTCGCTGCCGCCGTGCCAGATGCGGACATCGAAACGATCACGATCCAGCCCTTCGATCAGCCGGGTGAAATAGCGCGATACCGTGTGCTGCATCAGGTGACTGGCGACGACGCCCACGCGCACTCGGCCGCCGTGTTCGCGCGGCGTCCAGTCGCAAGGTCCGGCGAGTTCCGGTGCGGCAGCCGCCATCACGCGCGCCACGAGATCGCCGAACCGGCACTGCAACGCGGTGTTGTCGCGGGGCTGGTAATGCAGATGGAACGGCGCAACGCTCGCCGCGGCGTGTACGGCTTCATGGATCGCCGCGGGCGTATCGAGCTTCAATCCCGCATGCAACGCTTCGAGTCCATCGCCAAACTGCGCACGCGCCGCGTCGACTTCCGCGTCGTCGCGGTAGATTGCAGGCAAGGTCAACGCGCGCAGCCAGCGCACGCGTTCTGCGAATCCCGGCGGCGGCTTCGTCGTTGCGAACAGCTTGCGCGCGGCATCGGTTTCGCCGCCTTCGTTGAGCGCGAGCGCCAATTCCAGCGCCGTCGCGGCGTCGCCACGGTCGAGTTCGAGCGCGCGGCGCAGGCTGGGAATCGCATTGTCGATGTCGTGCAGCAGGCGTTGCGCGACACCGAGCGTCTTCCACCACAGCACCTGCTCGGATTCCTGCGCGACCGCCGCACGCGCAAAGCGCACGGATTCCGCTTGGCGGCCGAGATCACTCAACAGCAGTGCCAGGTTGCCGTTGGTCTGCGCGCGATCCGGCGCGACGCGTTGGGCGAGTTCGGCAAGGGGCAAGGCTTCTGCCAGACGCCCATGCCGGCGCAGCAGGTTGCCCAGGTTCGTCGCGGCGTCGGCATGATCCGCGCGCCAGGCCAGCACCTGGCGATAGCAACGGTCGGCTTCGGCTGGCTTTTCCGCCGCCTCGAATGCAATGCCGAGATTGAACATCGCGTCGATGTATCCGCTGCGCATGGCCGACGCCTGGCGGAACGCCGCAATGGCATCGTCGTGCTTGCCGCACTGACGCAACGCGACACCGAGGTTGTTGTGTGCTTCAGCAAAGGCGGGGCGCACCTTCACGCAGGTGCGCAGATGCTTTGCCGCGAGCGTGGGATTGCCGGACTGCAGCGCCGCGACGCCGAGCAGATGCCAGGCGTCGGCGTTTTGCGGATCGAGCTTGGCCGCGCGCTGGTAATGGCTTTGCGCGAGTCCGATCCGGCCGGCGCGGTGCAGCGCCGCGCCCTTGTGCAGTTGTTCGAGCGCCAGGCGCTGATCGTCGGCGCTCATGCGGCAATCATACCGTCTGAGATCAGGCCGTCAGCAAGGCGTTGACGCGGCGCACGTAGGCGGCCGGATCCTCCAACGCGACGCCCTCGAGCAATTGCGCCTGGTCGAGCAGGAGCAAGGCCAAATCGGCAGCCTGCGTGGAGTCGGTTTCGATCCGCTTGACCAGCGCATGCGCCGGATTGATTTCCAGCACGGGTCTGGACGCTGGCACTTCGTGTCCGGCTTGCTTCATCAGGCGCTGCATGGCCAGGCCCATGTCGTGCTCGTCCAACACGATGCAGGCCGGCGAATCGGTCAGGCGCGAGGACACGCGCACGTCGCGCACGCGCTCGCCAAGCAGTTCCTTCAGCCTTGCGACCACGCCTTCCGCGGCCTTCGCGGTCTGCTTGCGCGCTTCCGCGCTCGCACCGCCGAGCTTGTCTAGCTCCAGATCGCCCTTGGCAACATTGCGCAGTTTCTTGCCAGCGTACTCATTCAGGTAGCCGGACATCCATTCATCGATGCGATCGACCATCAGCAGCACTTCGACATCGTTGGCCTTGAGTGCTTCAAGCTGCGGCGAGCCCTTGGCTGCGGCGTAGCCATCGGCAGTGATGTAGTAGATCGAATCCTGCCCGGCCTTCATGCGGCCGATGTAGTCGTCCAGCGAGACCGTCTGCGCCGCGCCATCGGATTTCGTGGAAGCGAAGCGCAGCAGCTTGGCGATGCGTTCCTTGTTCGCGAAATCCTCGGCGACTCCTTCCTTGAACACGTTGCCAAACGTGTTCCAGAACGTGGTGAACTTCTCGGGTTCATCCTTCGCCAGCTTGTCCAGAAGATCGAGCACGCGGCG
>DASTAL010000069.1:0-1124 GCA_035712685.1 Rudaea sp.
TTCAAGGAATTCTTCCCGCATAACGCGGTGGAATACTTCGTCAGCTACTACGACTACTACCAGCCCGAGGCCTACGTTCCATCCAGCGACACCTACATCGAGAAGGATTCGTCGATCAACGAGCACATCGAGCAGATGCGCTTGTCGGCGACCAAGGCGCTGATCGAGCGCCGCGACGTGGTGATCGTGTCGACGGTGTCGGCGATTTACGGACTGGGCGATCCCGGCGAATACCATCGCATGGTGCTGCACCTGGTGCGCGGCGACCGCCTCGATCAGCGCGAGCTGCTGCGGCGCCTGACCGAGCTGCAATACGAGCGTGGCGACTACGAACTGCACCGCGGCAGCTATCGCGTGCGCGGTGAAACCGTGGATGTGTTCCCGGCGGAAAACGAGATGGAAGCCGTGCGCATCGAATTGTTCGACGGCGAGATCGAGAACCTCTCGCTGTTCGATCCGCTCACCGGCGCGGTGACGCGCAAGATCCCGCGCTACACGATCTATCCCGGCTCGCATTACGTGACCACGCGCCGTACCGTGCTCGAAGCGGTGGAGACGATCAAGGCGGAACTGAAGGAACGCCTCGAACAGTTGTACGCGGCGAGCAAGCTGGTCGAGGCGCAGCGCCTGCAGCAGCGCACCCAATTCGACCTGGAAATGCTCGCCGAGATCGGCTACTGCAACGGCATCGAAAACTACTCGCGCCATCTCACCGGCCATGCGCCGGGCGAGCCGCCGCCGTGTCTGTTCGACTACCTGCCTGCCGATGCGTTGCTGGTCGTCGATGAATCGCACGTGACGATTCCGCAACTCGGCGCGATGTACAAGGGCGACCGTTCGCGCAAGGAAACCCTGGTCGAATTCGGCTTCCGCCTGCCCTCCGCGCTGGACAACCGCCCGCTCAAGTTCGAGGAATGGGAACGCCGCGCGCCGCGCTGCGTCTTCGTTTCCGCCACGCCCGGCAAATACGAGCTGGCGCACACGCAGGGCAACATCGTCGAGCTTGTGGTGCGGCCGACCGGACTCGTCGATCCACAGGTCGAGGTGCGGCCGGTGCGCACGCAGGTCGACGACCTGCTCGGCGAATGCAACGCGCGCGTGGCCATGGGCGACCGCGTGCTGGT
>DASTAL010000070.1:0-4969 GCA_035712685.1 Rudaea sp.
TTGAATGGCAGATCGCGGCGTGCGGGTAGGGTGAGGCAGGATGCCGAACGGAAGTAGCACCAGGGAAGGCTTCTGTCAGGTACTGGCGGTGAACGCCTCGAAGCGCTCGACCACATCGTCGACCGCGATCAATTCCATCACGCCCGGATACTCCAGTTTCGTACCCCACGGCAATTCGGCGGCGGGCTTGCCGCGGAATTTGCGCGCAGCGGCGTCGTAGCGATTCACGCACCAGCGCCGGTTCGAATATGGCCCGGAGCGATCCGGATTGCTCGGTGCGTGCAATCCCAGTACGGGCGTGTCGACGGCGTTGGCCATGTGCATGGGCCCGGAATCCGGCGTCAGCACGAGTGAAGCGCGTCTGCACAGCGCGAGGAATTGCTTGAGCGTGTCGCGGCCGATCAGGTCGATGGGGGCATGCATGCACTTCTGCAGGATTGCGTCGCCGAACTCGCGCTCGAACGTGTTTGGGCTGCCGCACAGTGCCACGCGCCAGCCACGCGCGGCGGCGTGATCCATCACGGCCGCGTAGCGATCCGGCAGCCAGTTGCGCAGGCGATGGCTGGAACAAGGGCTGACGAGTAAGGTCGGCGCATCGCCGGGCAGGCGGGCGGCTGCGAACTCGTGCGCGGAATCCGGGATCGGGATGTTCCAATCCACGGTAGTTTGTTTCAAGCCCAGCGGCTCGAGAAAACTCGCCATGGCATCGAGGACGTGTTCGCCGTTGCGATGCGCGATGCGCCGGTTCACGAACAGGCCGTGCAAATCCCTGGAACGCGCGTGGTCGTAGCCGACGCGCAGGTCGGCGCGCACCAGCGCGCTGACCAGGTTCGCGCGCAGCGCGACCTGCAGATGCAGCAGCACGTCGAAGCGGCGTCCGGTCAGTTGCCGGCGCAGTGCGGCGAATCCACGCCAACCGGCGGCCTTGTCGAAAACGACGAATTCCACGCCGGGAATGTCGCCGACGAGCTTGTGTTCGAGCTTGCCGACGATCCAGGTCAGACTGGTCTGCGGCCACGTTCCTTGCAGCGTGCGCACCAGCGGGACCACGTGCGTCACGTCGCCCAGTGCGGAGGTGCGCAACAGGCACAGCGATTGCGGGGGATGGATGGCGGAAAACGCGGTGTGCGGCATGCGGGCTGCTAAACTGGCAATGATGATGCAGGCGCAAGTACAACCCACGCCCGACGGCTTGATTGTGTTCGACCCGGATGCCGCCGCACAAGCGGCATTCGACCCGGACTGGTTCGAGCCGGAATACTGGCGCGCACGTGCGGCGGCGCAGGCGACGACGGGCGGCCGCGGCAGCGCGATGTTCGTCGACGCACCATTCGGCAATTGCGCCCTACGCCATTACCGCCGCGGCGGCATGGCGGCGCATGTGTTCGGCGACCGCTATCTGTGGGCGGGGCCCGAACGCACGCGCAGCTTCGCCGAATTCCGCCTGCTGCAATCGCTGCGCGCGAAGGATCTGCCGGTGCCGCAACCGATCGCCGCCCGCTTCCGGCGCGCAGGCCCGCAGTATCGCGCGGATATCCTCACCCGCCGCGTCGAGCAGGCCGCGACGCTGGCCGAATTGATCGGGCGGGGTAAATTCGACGCTGCCATCGCATCGCGCGTCGGCGCGGAAATCGCGCGCTTCCACACGCAAGGCGTCTATCACGCGGATCTGAACGCGCACAACATCCTGCTGACGGACGCCGCGGTCTGGCTGATCGACTTCGATCGTGGCGAATTACGCCATCCGGCGCGCGCCTGGCAGCAGGCGAACCTTGCGCGGCTCAAACGCTCGTTGCTCAAGATCGGCGCGGCGCGAAATGGCGAAACCGAGTTCGAGCGCGATTTGTGGCTGCCGCTGGCGGCGGCATGGGAAAAAGGAGTGGTGCCGTGAATCTCGCCTTGCGCTTCCTCGGCGTCGGTTCCGCGCAGGCAGTGGAACTGGGTTCGTCCGGCGCGGTGATCGAGCGCGACGGCAAGCCCGTCCTGCTCATCGACTGCGGTCCGGAAACGCTGACGACGTACATGGACGCCTATGGCGAACCGCCGCGCGCGGTCTACGTCACCCACACGCACATGGATCACGTCGCGGGCCTGGAGCGCCTGTTCTATCGCGTCTATTTCGACGCCGCACTGCGCGGCACGGTGCGCCTGTATGCGCATGCTGCGTTGATTCCGCATTTGCAATCGCGCGTGGCCGACTATCCGCAGGTGGTGGCCGAGGGCGGAGCGAATTTCTGGGATGGCTTCCACGCCGTGCCATGCTCGCGCGGGTTCTGGCACGACGGTTTGTGGTTCGATGTCTTCCCGACGCGCCACCACGCGCCGCAGACCTCGTTCGGCATCGCCCTGCGCGGATCGTTCGCCTGGACCGGCGACACGCGGCCGATTCCGGAAATGCTGGAGCAATTCGCGCCGCATCCAACCGTCATCGCCCACGATTGCGCGCTGCACGGCAATCCTTCGCATAGCGGCGTGGAAGATCTGGCACGCGAGTACGACGATGCAACGCGCGGCCGGATGCTGCTTTACCACTACGGCGGCGTTGCCGATGGCCAGGCGCTGGCGGCACGCGGTTATCGCATCGCGCAACGCGGAGAACGAGTCGCGTTGCCACCACCGGTCGCGGAAGCCGTGTTGGATCCAGGTCGATCCGCATGAATCGTCCGGCGATCCCGCATGGTCTGGAACCGGCACGCGACAGCTTGTCGCGGCCCCTGCACGACCTGCGCATATCGGTCATCGATCGCTGCAATTTCCGCTGCTCCTATTGCATGCCGGAAGACCAGTACGCGCACGATCATGTATTCCTGCCGAAGGACCAGCGCCTGCGTTTCGAGGAAATCGTCCGGCTCGCGCGCGCCTTCGTCGCGCTGGGCGTGCGCAAGCTGCGCCTGACCGGCGGCGAACCGCTGTTGCGCCGCAACCTGTCCGAACTGGTGCGCCAGCTCGCTAAGATCCCGGGTGTCGAGGACATCGCCCTGACGACGAACGGCGTGCTGCTGCCGAAGTTCGCCAAACCATTGCGCGAAGCCGGACTGCAACGCCTGACCGTGTCGCTCGACAGCCTCGATCCGGCCACGTTCCGCGAATTGTCCGGCGGGCGTGGCGAAGTTGCGCAGGTGCTGGCCGGCATCGCTGCGGCTGAAGCGGCAGGTTTCACGCAGATCAAGCTCAACTGTGTCGTCCTGCGCGGCGTCAACGACCATCAGGTGGCGGACTTGGCCGGACATTTCCGCGGCACGCCGCATGTCGTGCGCTTCATCGAGTACATGGACGTGGGCACGCTCAACCGCTGGCGCAAGGATGCCGTGGTGCCGAGTGCGGAACTCCTAGCGCGTATCGGTGAACGCTGGCCATTGCGCGCGCTGGAACCGAACTACCGCGGCGAGGTCGCGCAGCGCTACGCCTGGGCCGACGGCGCCGGCGAGATCGGTTTCATCAGTTCGGTGTCGCAGCCGTTTTGCGGCGACTGCTCGCGTGCGCGCTTGTCGGCGGATGGAAAACTGTACACCTGCCTGTTCGCACGGGTCGGATTCGATCTATGCGGGCCGCTGCGCGATGGCGTCGACGACGAGGCGCTGATCAGCCTGATCGACGGACGCTGGGGCCAACGGGTGGATCGCTACAGCGAACAGCGCGCCGAGCTGCGCAAGGCGGGAAACCCGGGAAAAGTGGAAATGTTCAGTATCGGCGGATGACATGAGTAAATCCAAGTTCACGCTTTCGCATGTCGGCGCAGATGGCCGCCCGCGCATGGTCGACGTCGGCGCCAAAGCGGCAACGTCGCGCAGCGCCACGGCGCAGGCCATCGTGCGCTTTCCCCCCGCCGTCGCCCGCGCCCTGCGTGCGCAGGGCATGCGCGCGAAGAAAGGCCCGGTCGTGGATACCGCCATCGTGGCCGGCACCATGGCGGTCAAGCGCACGCACGAGTTGATTCCGTTCTGCCATCCGCTGGCGATCGAGCGTTGCGATTTCACGGTGGAATTCGCCACGCCGACCGAGTTGGCCATTCGCTGCGAGGTAGCGGTCACGCACAAGACCGGTGTGGAGATGGAAGCGCTGACAGGCGCCAGCGTCGCGGCCCTGACCGTGTACGACATGTGCAAGGCGCTGTCGCACGAAATCGTCATTGACCACGTGCGCTTGCTGGAAAAATCCGGTGGCAAGCGCCGCGTGCGTGCGGGCAAGATCGTGCCATGAACTATCGTGTGCTGTATTTTGCTTCGTTGCGCGACCGCGCCGGGATCGATGCCGAACAGGTGGAATCGCGCGCCGGCGATGCGCGCGGTTTGTACGCGGAATTGCGCTTGCGCCACGGCTTCTCGATGACCGAAGAGCGCCTGCGTGTGGCGATCAACGGGGCTTTTGCGCCGTGGGAACAGCCATTGCACGATGGTGACGAAGTCGTGTTCATCCCGCCGGTATCGGGCGGTTGACGATGTTCCGTCTCAGCGAGATCCCGATCGATGCTGCCGCACTCGCGCACGAGCTTGCAGATGCGGGCGCGGGCGCTTGCGTGACCTTCGAGGGCTGGGTGCGCGACCGCAACGAGGGGCGCGCGGTACGGCGCCTAGGCTATCAGGCTTACGCGCTGCTGGCAGTGGCCGAGGGCGAGCGCGTCCTCGCCGAGGCGCGCGCGAAATTCGCCGTCGTCGACGCAGCTTGCGTACACCGAGTCGGCACGCTGGAAGTCGGCGAGTTGGCGGTGTGGGTCGGTGTCAGCGCGGCGCATCGGGGCGCCGCCTTTGACGCCTGCCGCTGGATCATCGACGAAGTGAAGCGGCGCGTGCCGATTTGGAAAAACGAGCACTATGCCGACGGCGAGTCGGGCTGGCTGCACCCGGACAACAAATAAAGGGTGGCAGCCCCGTCAGCCGCATCCCGGCACCCGAATCATTCACTACCGTTGCTGCCTTCCGGCCCTGGCGGGGTTTGCAAACTATCGTCGCGAGAGAACCAACGGGGCCGC
>DASTAL010000071.1:0-7723 GCA_035712685.1 Rudaea sp.
GGCGTGATCGCCGGCGGCGCGATGCGCGCCGTGCTCGAAGTGGTCGGCGTCAAGAACGTGCTGGCCAAGGCGGTCGGTTCGCGCAATCCGATCAACCTGGTGCGCGCCACGATCAAGGGTCTGCAATTGATGGCCACGCCGGAGCGCATCGCGGCCAAGCGTGGCAAGAAAGTGAGCGAGGTGGGTGGTTATGGCCAAGGCTAAGGCGACGAAGGCGACCGGTACGATCCGCGTGCGCCTGTACAAGAGCATGAACAGCTGCCAGTGGAAGCATCGCCTCAGCGTCAAGGCGCTGGGCCTGAACAAGCTCAACGACGTGCGCGAGTTGAAGGATTCGCCGCAGGTGCGCGGCTTGGTCGAGAAGATCAATTACCTCGTGCGCATCGAAGAAAGCGCGTAAGCAATACAGCATATTTCTGGAGTTCGCATCATGCGTCTGAATACACTCAAGCCGGCCAAGGGATCGCGCAAGACGCGCGTGCGCGTCGGCCGCGGTATCGGCTCGGGACTCGGCAAAACCGCCGGTCGTGGCCACAAGGGCCAGTTCGCGCGTACCGGCAAGGGCAAGGTCAAGCCGGGTTTCGAAGGCGGCCAGATGCCGATGCAACGGCGCCTGCCCAAGGTCGGCTTCCGCTCGAAGCTCGCGCGCGATACCTCCGAGGTGCTGCTGTACAAGCTCGATTCGCTCAAGGGTGATGCGATCGATTTCGCCGCGCTCAAGGCCGCTGGCCTGGTCGACACACGCGCGATCCGCGCCAAGGTCGTCAAGAAAGGCGAGATCAAGCGTGCGGTCAAGCTCAAGGGCGTGGCCGCGACCGCCGGCGCCAAGGCCGCGATTCTCGCTGCCGGCGGCAGCGTGGAGTAAAAGGTGGCCGCACCCCAAAACAATGGCCTGCTCGGCAATCTCGGCAAGCTGACCGAGCTCAAGCAGCGCATCCTGTTCGTGATCGGAGCGCTGGTCGTGTTTCGCCTGGGTTCGTTCATTCCCGTGCCGGGCGTGAATTCCGATGCCATGACCAAGCTGATCCAGGGTCAGGGCGGCGGCCTCGTGGACATGTTCAACATGTTCTCCGGCGGCGCGCTGGCGCGCTTCTCGCTGTTTGCGCTCGGCGTGGTGCCGTACATTTCCGCGTCGATCATCGTGCAGATGTTCGGTTCGGTGATTCCGAGCTGGGCGGCAATGCGCAAGGAAGGCGAATCCGGCCGGCGCAAGCTCACCCAGTACACGCGCTTCGGCACGATCGGACTGGCCGCGTTCCAGGCTTTCGGCATAGCGACCATGTTGCAACATCAGGCCGGCGTGGTTTACGCGCCGGGCCCGAGCTTCATCTTCACCGCGATGGTTGGGCTCACCGCCGGCACCATGTTCCTGATGTGGGTGGGCGAGCAGATCACCGAGCGCGGCATCGGCAACGGCATTTCGTTGCTGATCTTCGCCGGCATTGTCGCCGGCCTGCCGAGCGCCGTGACGCGCACCCTGGAAATGTCGCAGCAGGGCGAAATCACGCCGATGAAGGTGCTGGTCATCCTGGCGTTGGTCCTGTTGGTCACCGCGTTCGTGGTGTTCATGGAGCGTGGCCAACGCCGGATCACGGTGAACTACGCGCGCCGCCAGGGCGGTTCGCGCGCCTACATGAACCAGACCTCGCACCTGCCGCTGAAGATCAACATGTCGGGCGTGATCCCGCCGATCTTCGCCTCGTCGCTGATCCTGTTCCCGGCTACTGCTTCGTCGTGGTTTTCCAACGGAGCGGACATCCGCTGGCTGCAGCAGATCACGGCCGCGTTGAATCCAGGCGAGCCGCTGTACGAAATCCTGTACGGCGCGATGATCATCATCTTTGCGTTCTTCTACACCGCGCTGGTGTTCAATTCGAACGAGACGGCGGACAACCTGAAGAAGTCCGGCGCCCTGGTGCCGGGCATCCGCCCGGGCCGTGCGACCGCCGAATATATCGACGGCGTGTTGACCCGGCTGACCGGCGCGGGTGCGATCTACCTCGTCGCCGTGTGCCTGGTTCCGACTCTGCTGCAGCAGAACTGGCATGTACCGTTCTATTTCGGCGGCACGTCGCTGCTGATCGTGGTCGTGGTGGTGATGGATTTCACCGCGCAGGTGCAGGCGCACCTCGTGTCCCATCAGTACGAAAGCCTGCTCAAGAAAGCTAACTTGAAAGGCTATGGCCGCGGCGGAAGTCCGCGTTGAGGCATGGATTGAAGAACTGGCGCGGGTTTAGCGCTTTGATAACGGTACGTTTCAGGTTATAATTCACGGTTCGCTGCGCACTTTTTTGCGCGGAAACCGCTTTCGGAGACAATGAGATGGCGCGTATTGCGGGTGTCAATTTGGCGGTGCAGAAGCACGTCGTGATCGGCTTGCAGAGCATTTTCGGCATCGGCCGGGCACGCTCCAAGCTGGTGTGCGTGGCCGCCGGCGTGGATCCTTCGACCAAGATCAAGGAACTGACCGAAGGCCAGATCGAGAAGCTGCGCGCCGAAGTCGCCAAGTACACGGTCGAAGGCGACCTGCGCCGCGAAAACGGCATGGCCATCAAGCGCCTGATCGACCTCGGCACTTATCGCGGCCTGCGTCATCGCCGTGGCCTGCCGGTGCGCGGCCAGCGCACGCGCACGAACGCGCGCACCCGCAAGGGCCCGCGTCGCGCGATCAAGAAGAACTGATTTAGCTCCAGACCGATTCCATCGAATTTCTGCGGATATCCTGACAAATGAACAAACCGGTCGCTGCTGTAAAGACCAAGAAGAAGGCCAAGCGCGTCGTCACCGACGGCGTCGTGCATGTGCAGGCTTCGTTCAACAACACTGTCGTGACGATCACCGATCGCCAGGGCAACGCGCTGTCGTGGGCGACTGCGGGCGGCGCGGGCTTCCGCGGCTCGCGCAAGTCCACCCCTTTCGCGGCGCAGGTCGCGGCGGAAAAAGCCGGGCGCGCGGCGGCCGAGTACGGCGTCAAGACCGTGGAAGTGCGCATCAAGGGTCCGGGTCCGGGCCGTGAATCGGCCGTGCGCTCGCTGAACGCGCTCGGCATCAAGGTCACCAACATCATCGACGTCACGCCGATTCCGCACAACGGCTGCCGTCCGCCGAAGCGTCGTAGGGTCTAATCATGGCACGTTACATCGGTCCGAAACTCAAGCTGTCCTGCCGCGAAGGCGCCGACCTCAGCCTCAAGAGCCCGGCGCGCGCGATCGAATCCAAGTGCAAGAAGTTCGAAAAACTGCAGAAGCCCGGCCAGCATGGCGCAGCCGCCGGCAAGAAAGGTCGCTTGTCCGACTACGCCGTGCAGTTGCGCGAGAAGCAGAAGGTCAAGCGCATTTACGGCCTGCTCGAGCGTCAGTTCAGCAACTACTACGGCAAGGCCTCGCAGCTCAAGGGCAATACCGGCGAGAACCTGCTGCGCATGCTTGAAGCGCGCCTGGACAACATCGTCTACCGCATGGGCTTCGCGGTCACGCGCGCGCAGGCGCGCCAGCTGGTGTCGCACAAGGCGATCGAGGTCAACGGCAAGAAGGTCAATCTGCCGTCGTACCAGGTCAAGGCCGGCGACCAGATCGCCATCGCCGAGAAATCGCGTGGCCAGCTGCGCATCACCGAGGCGCTGAACCTGTCGCAGCAAATGGATCTGGCGCCGAGCTGGATCGAAGTGGATGCGAAGAAGTTCGCTGGTTCGCTGAAGGCATTGCCGGAACGCTCCGACCTGCCCAGCGACATCAACGAATCACTGATCGTCGAACTGTACTCGAAGTAATCTGTTGAATATCCGCTTCGGCACAGGATGTGCCGACGCGGCGGATACGCAAGTGCCCGCCGCGACAAACGTGGCGCGGCTGTGCCGCGACCGTTTGCGAGCAAACCGCGGCAGGACACCCGGTTTTGCGCCCTATCAATAACTCTTGGAGAGCGTAGTCCATGGCACATTCGCCTACTACCATCCTGCGCCCGCGCGGCCTGCATGTCGAACGTACCGGTATCAACCGCGCACGCGTCGTCGTCGAGCCGCTGGAACGCGGGTTCGGCCATACCCTCGGCAATGCGCTGCGGCGCGTGCTGCTGTCGTCGATTCCCGGCGCGGCGGTGATCGAAGTTGAAATCGACGGCGTGCTGCACGAATACACGACGCTCGAAGGCTTGCAGGAGGACGTGATCGAAGTCCTGCTCAACTTCAAGGACATTGCGATTCGCCTGCATAATCTCGATGAAACCACCGTCACCTTGTCGAAGAAGGGCAAGGGCGTGGTCACGGCTGGCGACATCAAGGTCGACCACAACGTCGAGATCCTCAATCCCGAGCACGTGCTTTGCCACCTGACCAAGGATATCGGGCTGAACATGCGCATCAAGATCGCGCGTGGCGTCGGCTACGTGCCGGCCACGTCGCGCCGCCGTCCGGACGAGGAATCGCGTCCGATCGGTCGCCTGCAGCTCGATGCGTCGTTCTGCCCGGTACGCCGCGTTGCCTATGAAGTCGACAGCGCCCGCGTCGAGCAGCGCACCGACCTGGACAAGCTGGTGCTGGACATCGAAACCAACGGCACGATTGATGCCGAGGAAGCGGTGCGCAAGTCGGCCGAGATCCTGATGGACCAGCTCACCGTGTTCGGCGATTTCAGCCGTCGCGAGAGCAGTGACGCCAAGGCCGAGAAATCCGGCGTGGATCCGGTGCTGCTGCGCCCGATCGACGACCTGGAGCTGACCGTGCGCTCGGCGAACTGCCTCAAGGCCGAAAGCATCTACTACATCGGCGACCTGGTGCAGCGCACCGAGGTCGAATTGCTGAAGACGCCGAACCTGGGCAAGAAGTCGCTCACCGAAATCAAGGACGTACTCGGCGCGCGCGGTCTTTCGCTCGGCACCAAGCTGGAAAACTGGCCGCCCTCGGGCCTGTCTTCCGGCATGCAGATGAACTGATTCACCAAAGCCCAACGGGGGCGCCGTCCCCGCGAACTGAAAGTTCACCTCGTGCGGAATCGTCCGTCCGAGGTTACAATTATAAAGTTATACCAAGGAATTACTTATGCGCCACATGAAATCCGGTCGCGCTTTCAGCCGCACCTCCAGCCACCGTCAGGCCATGTTCAAGAACATGGCGTCGTCGCTGTTCAAGCACGAATTGATCAAGACCACGCTGCCCAAGGCCAAGGAACTGCGCCGCGTCGCCGAGCCGCTGATCACGCTCGCCAAGGCCGACAGCGTCGCCAACCGTCGTCTTGCCTTTGCGCGCCTGCGCGACAAGGTTGCCGTCGGCAAGCTCTTCGTCGAGCTCGGCCCGCGCTATCGCGAGCGCAAGGGCGGCTACTTGCGCATCCTCAAGTGCGGCACGCGTGACGGCGACAACGCGCCGATGGCCTACGTCGAATTGGTCGACCGGCCGCGCGTCGAAACCGAAGCCGCGGAGTAAACCGCTTAGTAACGTGTTCCAGAGGCCTCGGCGGGAAACTGCCGGGGCCTTTGCGTTTCTCGCGCCGGAACATCGACGCAGGCGCGTGGTCTGAGTCGCATCCATCTTGTCGGGGCTCCGAATGCTCAATCCCTTCCGCTGGCCGTTCCGTACGCAGTGCATCGCCGGATTCGTCGTCTGCATGGCATTGCTCGCCTATGCGTACTTCGTGCAATTCCAGCTCGGCATAGAGCCGTGTCCGCTGTGCATCTTCCAGCGTCTGGCATTCATTGCCATGGGCCTCGTTTTTCTCGTCGGCGCCATTCATGCGCCACGCGCAACCGGTCGGCGCTTGTACGGCCTGCTCGTATTCGTTGGCGCGGCCTTCGGGGTTGGCATCGCCGCCTATCACCTGTGGGTGCAGCACCTGGGTCCCGATCCGATGGCTGGCTGCACGCCCGGGTGGAACTACATGGTCGAGAATTACTCGCTGAAATACGCCTGGTCGAAGACGATCGAGCACGCTTTCACCGGCCACGCCGACTGCGGCGAGGTCAACTGGACCTTCCTCGGCCTGGCCATGCCATTCTGGACCCTGGTCTGCTACGCGCTGATCGGCGCCGGAGCGGTCTGGGCGGGATTCCGCCGGCGCGATTGAGCCGCTGCCATTGAATCGGGTGCTTGCATGGCGCTGCCGCTGTGGCATGATGGAATGCCGCAGCGCAACATGAGCGATGCCGATGCAAGCCGATCCGCGCAACCTGAGCGCCGTCCGCGAGCCCCGCGACTGGGCGCCGGATTCGTGGCAGCGCAAGCCGGCGGTGCAGCAGCCATCTTATCCGGACGCTAATGCGCTCGCCGCCGCACTGGCGCAACTGCACGCGCTGCCACCGCTGGTGACGTCGTGGGAAGTCCTCGCGCTCAAGCGCAAGTTGGCCGACGCCGCCGAGGGCCGCTGTTTCCTGTTGCAGGGCGGCGATTGCGCGGAAAGTTTCGCGGACTGCACGTCGCCGATCATCTCCAATCGGCTGAAAGTGCTCCTGCAGATGAGCCTGGTGCTCGTGCACGGACTCAAGTTGCCGGTGGTTCGCGTTGGCCGTTTCGCTGGCCAGTACGCCAAACCGCGCTCGGCCGATACCGAAGCGCACGATGGCGAGACGTTGCCCAGCTATCGTGGCGACATCGTGAATGCGCCGGAATTCACCGCCGCCGCACGACGCCCGGATCCGCAGCGTCTCATCGAAGCGCATTCCAAATCGGCGCTGACCATGAACTTCACCCGCGCCCTGATCGACGGTGGCTTCGCCGACCTGCATCACCCGGAATACTGGGACCTGGCCTGGGTCGAGCATTCGCCACTCCAGGACGAATACCGGCGCATGGTCGAGGCGATTGGCGATTCGGTGCGTTTCATGGAAACGCTCGCGGGGTCGATCGGCAGTTTCGGCAAGGTGGATTTCTATACTTCTCACGAGGCGCTGCTGCTGCATTACGAACAAGGGCAGACGCGCCAGGTGCCGCGCCAGTGGGGCTGGTTCAACCTGTCCACGCATTTCCCGTGGATCGGCATGCGCACCGCGCAGATCGATGGCGCGCACGTCGAGTATTGCCGCGGCATCCGCAATCCGATCGGACTCAAGGTCGGATCCGGCGTGCGGCCGGAGGCACTACTGCGCACGCTCGACGTGCTGAATCCGGACAACGAGCCAGGCCGCATGACATTGATTCACCGCATGGGGGCAGCGAAGATCGCCAGCGAACTTCCGTCGCTGCTGCAGGCGGTAAAGACGGAAGGCAGGCGCGTGCTGTGGTGCTGCGACCCCATGCATGGCAACACCGAAGCGCTGGCGAACGGCGTCAAGACGCGTCGCTTCGCCAACATCCGCGCCGAGCTCGACGCAGCCTTCGACATCCATGCCGCGCACGGCACGCGCCTGGGCGGCGTGCACCTGGAACTGACCGGCGAGAACGTCACCGAATGCCTGGGTGGCGCGCGCGACCTGGCCGAGGCCGACCTCGCGCGGGCCTACAAATCCAACGTCGATCCGCGCCTGAATTATGAACAATCGCTCGAATTGGCGATGCTGATCGTGCGCAAGCGCGGCCACCGCTAGTATCGGCAAGCGCCCCGAACGTGCTGAGGCGCGCGGATCTGCGTGATGGCGAGCACAGGCCGTTCAGCGGATCCCGACCATCCCGCGCACCGAATCGATCAACTTCGCCGGATCGTAGGCGACGCCGTCCTTGAACACGAGCGCGACGTTTTCGATGTCGTCGATTTTCGTCGCGGGATCGCCGTGGATCACCACGAGGTCGGCCTGCTTG
>DASTAL010000072.1:0-3161 GCA_035712685.1 Rudaea sp.
GGATAGTCGGTGCCGGCGACCGGTCCGCCGGGCTGCAGACAGATGTGCTGCGTGCCGGCGGCGTTGAACCCGGATTCCATGCCGGCGATCGTCGTGCCGCGGAATTGCGGTTCGAACCCGTTCCGGAAAATCAGGTCGCTCGCAATCGCCGCGCGGCTGGACAAGTCCCCGAGCACCGCCAACACGAGCACCAAACAACCCCATCGGATAGACATCGCCATGCTCCCCGGCACGCCGTGCTTTTGGCAGTTTACTGCGGTTCGGCTTGATCGGTGCGAAGCGCGTATTGACGACTTACGGTACGACCGCGGCGCGGCAAAGATTGGTCCAGATTTGACTCAATTGCGGAACTGTATAGGTATGGCCGCCGGAAAACAGGGTGTAGTAAATGTTCTGATTGAGAACCCATCCATTATTCGTGAACCGCATCGGATCGTTGCCTGCACCGTATGTGGTGTAGAGCGGATCGGTGTCACCAAGGTGGATGTCCACAGGGATTTTGCGCGGGGCGCCGCCCAATAGCGCGGTGCAGGTCGGTTGAAATGAGCCGTCGTCGCTGCATGCATATTGATTCAACGAGCCGGCGCTGACGCCGTAGGCTGCAAAGTAGGCCGTATTGTTCAGGCCCAGCGCATGCGCCAGATGCGCGCCTGCCGAAAAACCCCACAGATAAACGCGGTCCTGGTCGATGTTGTAGCTGGCCATGGCATCGTCGAGTTGTGCTGACATGATCGGCACATCGGCAGAGGGTGACCAACCACCGCTGGCATTGGTGCCGACGACCGAGATCACCACGAATCCCTGCGCTGCGGCGGCTGAACTCCAATCCGAACGCACCTGCTGTGCGTAGAAATCCGAGGTGCCCGGTCCGCCCGCACCGTGGAGAACTAGGATGGCCGGCCACGGACGTGTCGGCACATAGTTGGCGGGCAGATACAGATAGTAGGTCTGGTTGCCGAAGGACGGCACGTTCACGACGCGCGCAATATTGCCCGGATACGCTCCGCCGCTGCCGTTGGAGGGCGAATGCGGCAGCGCGATTTCTCCGGTCTCGAAGCCGGAGACGAAGATCGCGTCGGGATGTTGGCACACCCAGGCGGGCAGGGTCACGGTCTGCGCCGACAGGGCCAAACCCGGCGCAGCGGCACATAGCGAGAGGGCAAAACGGGCGTATCCGCGTTTCACGGCGCCAACCATAAATCCGCAGCGCGCAAGAAACCGTGAAAATGGTGGCAATTGCCTTGAACTGGCAGGCATCGGCATAATCGGGCGGACGCGGTGCGGCCGCCTCACGGATGCGCACAACATGGGATCGGGCAAAGACCTGTTTGTGGAAGTCGCCGCTGGCGCCAGCCTGTT
This sequence comes from Rudaea sp., assembly GCA_035712685.1. Lineage (GTDB taxonomy): Bacteria > Pseudomonadota > Gammaproteobacteria > Xanthomonadales > Rhodanobacteraceae > Rudaea. The sequence continues at coordinate 1,360 of DASTAL010000072.1, forward strand.
CAAGGAAGGCGACGTTGCCGGCGAGTTGTACATCATCGAATCCGGCCAGATCGAACTGTTTCCGGCCGGTGCGAGCGAAGCTCTGGCCGCGCTCGGTCCCGGCGATTGTTGCGGCGAATCGTCCTTGCTCGACAAGCAGCCGCACACGATGAGCGCCGTGGCCAAAACGCGCACGCGATTGCTGCGTATCGACCGCACGGCCCTGCCCGAAGTGGTGCGCGCCAATCCAGACGTCGCCACCGCCCTGCTGCGCAAATTCGCCGCCCGCCTGGGTCACCTCGAGTCCTGCCTGGAAGCAAGTCTTGCTGCATCGGCGCAGACCGTTGTTCCGCCGCCGCCCGCACCGGCACCCAAACCTGCCGCTTCCGCGCCGGTGCCGCCGCGTCCCGCGCCGCCGCCGGCACCCTCGCCACCGCCCAGGCCGGCTGTGGATGCGGCGCCAACGCCGCCGCCGCCCGCGCCCAAACCGGCTGCGCCCGCCGGTCTTGCGATGCGGATCGCGGCCAATGGCGAGGTCGTATCGCTGGATCCGATGCGCACGCAGTTCCTGATCGGCCGGCCGGACCCCGCGACCGGCACAAAACCCGAGATCGATCTCGGCCCGTTCGACGTGCAGCGCACGCTCAGCCGCCGTCACGCGACCTTGTTGCGCGAAGGCGCGCAGTATTCCGTGCGCGAGGATGCGGCGACGACCAACGGCACCTATCTCAACGGCGAGCGCCTGCAAACCGGCGTTGCCATGCCGGTGAAGGCCGGCGATAAACTGCGCTTCGGTTCGATCGAAGTCGAATTGATCGGCGCCTGACGAGGACAACGGCATGGGTACGAACGAAAACGAATGGCAGGGCGCGCTGTCGGCCATCGACCTGGCGGCGATCGAAGCGCTGAAGAAGCTCAAGCAGGAACACGATCAGCTGTCCGAGCGCCTGAAATCGATGGAGGCGATGAAATCCAACTTCGCCGACGCGGTGTACGTGCGCGTGCGCGCCGACTACGAAAAACGCATCGCCGCGCTGGATGCGGAGGCCGCGCCGCTCAAGCAGGCTGCGCGCGAGCAATACAAGAATCTGCGCGCCTTGCTCGCCCGCTTCGAGGCGGACCACGAGGCGGTCAAGCTCGACCAGCAGGAACTCGAACTGCGCCACCAGCTCGGCGAATTCGACGACAAGGAATTTGCCAAGCGCATCAAGGCCATCGAGAACACGGTCGCCGAGCGCGGCCAGGCGCGCGCACGTGGACTGGAATTGAAGGCGCGCTTCCTCGAAGCGTTCCACAGCGAAAGCGAACTGGAGCAGGCCGATGCCGGCGGCACCAACCGCTTCTCGATGGCGGACCTGGCCGCCGCGCAGGCGAGCACCCGCGAAGTCGCCGCCATCGCCGGTGGCGACGCACCGCCGAACCGGACCCAGACCATGCCGGCGCTCGATATTCCCGAGCCGCCGCGCGCACCCGCGCCACCGCCGGCGGCCGCAGGCGGTGCGACGCAGATTTTCCGCGCCGCGCGCCTGGTGCCGCAGAATCCCGAGGCCGGCAAGCAGACCTACACGCTCACCCTCAAGCCGGTCGACATCGGCGCCGATGCCGGCAACGACGTGCGCATCGGCGGTCCGGGCGTCGATCCGAAGCATGCCAAGATCGTGGTCAGCATGGGCGGCTTCACCATCGTCGATCTCGGCAGCAAGCACGGTACGCGCGTGAACGCGGAAAAGGTACGCGAACGACCACTTGCTAACGAAGACGTGATCCAGATCGGCGCGGCAAGATTCGTTTTCCGCGAAGGCTGAAAGACCCTTGGCCATCCA
>DASTAL010000073.1:0-5744 GCA_035712685.1 Rudaea sp.
CATCGTCGAGCAAGGCCTGAATGGCGACATTGCGGCTGTGGTGCCGCCAATTCGCGATCGCGAAGCCCAGTCCGGCCAGCGCCACGACGGCAATCAGTGCGAGAATCAGATACATGGCGCGATCTCTTGAACAGGCGCCGAGTCTAGCGTCAGGCCCGGGCGGCGCACCGACCGCCGTCACGGAACCGAAAATCCGATTGACTTCAACGGGATCGCTACCTACCATCCGCGCCCTTATGTCAGCGGCCTTCCCCGAAACCGTCGACGCCTGGCGGATGGTGACATCCCAGCGTCATTTCCACGGAAGCCTGCCGATCGCCGCATTGCCGCGTCTCTGCGAGAGCCTTGCCGATCCTTCCGGTCAGCTGCGTTACGAACTCGAGTTCGGACGCGACGGCCTCGGGGTCGCATTCCTCGCATTGCGTGTCGAAGGCGCGCTCTCGCTGATCTGCCAGCGTTCGCTCGAAGCGTTCGCCTGGCCGGTGTCGCTGAGCACGCGCCTTGGACTGATCCGGAACGAAGCCGACGAGTCGGCCTTGCCGCCGGGTTACGAGGCCTTGCTGGTCGGCGGCGAGGGCGAGTTGCGCCTGTCCGACGTGATTGAAGACGAATTGATCCTGGCCTTGCCGATCGTGCCGACCAAGCCCGGTGCCGACGAGTCCGAAGAAGTCGTCTACTCGACCGAAAACGCCGAAGCGCGTGCCAAGGAACATCCGTTCGCGGCGCTGGCTTCGCTCAAGAAGCAATAGATTGTTGGAGATCCGAAATGGCCGTTCAGAAAAGCCGCAAGACCCCCTCGACCCGTGGCATGCGTCGTTCGCACGACGCGCTGACGGCCAAGCAGATCGCGACCGACAAGGTCAGCGGCGAGCTGCACCTGCGCCATCACATCACCAAGGATGGCTTCTACCGCGGCAAGAAGGTCATCGCGACCAAGGCCGACAAGGCGTCCAGCGAAGATTGATGCCGGCTCCGCAAGGAGCCGCGCTCGACGAGACCGAACCGGTGTGACGAACGCCGGTTCGTTTTTCTTTGGCGACGCCACCACGCCGCGTGACGCCGCCCGTTATCCGGGGATGGGAACGTGATCTATTCGCGCATCGTGGGCACCGGCAGCTACTTGCCGGACAACATCGTCACCAACGCCGATCTCGAGAAGATCGTCGACACCACCGACGAATGGATCCGCGAGCGCACCGGCATCCGCCAGCGCCACGTCGCCAAGGAAGGGCAGACCACCAGCGATCTCGCGGTGGAAGCAGCCAAGCGCGCGATGGAAGCCGCGGGTGTCCAGGCCGGCGACATCGACCTGCTGATCGTTGGCACCACCACGCCGGACATCATTTTCCCGAGCACGGCTTGCCTCGTGCAGCACCGCATCGGCGCCAACGGCTGTGCCGCGTTCGACGTCAACGCCGCCTGTTCGGGCTTCGTCTATGCCCTGTCCGTCGCCGACAAGTTCATCCGTTCCGGTGCGGTCAAGACCGCGCTCGTGGTCGGGGCCGAGACGCTGTCGCGCATGCTCGACTGGTCCGACCGCGGCACCTGCGTGCTGTTCGGCGACGGTGCCGGCGCGGTGGTGCTCAAGGCATCCGACGAACCGGGCATCTTGTCCACGCATATCCACGCCGACGGCGGCTACAAGGAACTGCTGTGGAATCCGGTCGGCGTCTCCGTCGGCTTCAAGCCCGGCGAGAAGAACGCCGGCGTCAAGGTACTCATGGCCGGCAGCGAAGTGTTCAAGGTCGCGGTGAAGACGCTCGACCGCGTCGTCGACGAGACGCTTGCCGCGAACGGTCTGGACAAGCACGCCATCGATTGGCTGATTCCGCACCAGGCCAACCTGCGCATCATCCAGGCCACGGCCAAGCGGCTCGACATGCCCATGGATCGCGTCGTCGTCACCGTCGACAAACACGGCAATACCTCGTCCGGCTCGGTGCCGCTGGCGCTCGATTACGCGGTGCGCGCCGGCAAGGTGCAGCGCGGCCAACTGTTGCTGCTGGAAGCCTTCGGCGGCGGATTCACCTGGGGCTCGGCGTTGCTCCGGTATTGATCGACCTTCCCCTTCTTGTAGAAATCGCTGACGCTCATGCAGGCAGCCAATCTCGCTTTTGTTTTTCCCGGCCAGGGCTCGCAGTCGCTCGGCATGCTTGCCGAACTGGGCAGCGAATTTTCCGTGGTCAAGTCCACCTTCGACGAAGCTTCCGCGGGCGCTGGCGTCGATCTGTGGGCACTGTCCCAGCGCGGCCCGGAAGAAGACCTCAATCGCACGGAGAACACCCAACCGGCCTTGCTCGCGGCCGGCGTGGCCGTGTGGCGCGTGTGGCATGAGCGCGGTGGCGCCACGCCAGCGTTGCTGGCCGGACACAGTTTGGGCGAATACGCCGCGCTGGTTTGCGCCGGCGTGCTCGGCCTGCGCGATGCTGCCGCGCTGGTGGCTGAACGCGGACGTCTGATGCAGGCCGCGGTGCCGCCGGGTGTTGGCGCCATGGCGGCGATCCTTGGCGGCGACGATGCGCAGATCGCCCAGGTTTGCGTGGACGTCGCCGATGGCGAGGTGGTCGCGCCGGTCAATTACAACGCGCCCGGTCAACTCGTCATCGCTGGCAATGTCGCCGCCGTGGACCGTGTGATCGCGCGCCTGGCCGAACTCGGCGTGCGCAAGGCGGTGAAGCTTGCGGTCAGCGTGCCCTCGCATTGCGCGCTGATGCGCGGCGCTGCGGACGCGCTGGCACGCAAGTTCGACGCCATAACATGGTCGCTTCCAAAAATTCCGGTAATTCAGAATGTTGAAGCGAAATCCTGCGTCAATATCGAGGATATCCGCGGCGCCCTCGCACGCCAGTTGTATTCGCCCGTGCGCTGGACCGAAAGTGTCCAGCAACTGGCGGCGCGCGGCGCCACGCGCGTCGCCGAATGCGGTCCGGGCAAGGTACTGACCGGGCTGCTCAAGCGCATCGACCGTACACTCGACGGTCGTGCCATCGGTGCGCCGGGCGACATGACCCAGGCTCTTGGAGAGTGGTCGGGCGAGCCGCGCTGACGCGATGCGTTAAAGCGCATCGCGTGCGGCAAGACCGGGTGAGCCAGGATGGCGAACGGAGGAGATCCAGGGATGGCTGCATGCAAACGAACTGAAAAGGTGTTCGCATGAATGACTTGTTAAAAGGCGAAATCGCCCTCGTCACCGGCGCCAGCCGTGGCATCGGCGCGGCCATCGCCGACACCCTCGCCGCGCATGGCGCGAAAGTCATCGGAACGGCGACCAGCGAAGCCGGTGCACAGGCGATTGGCGAACGTTTGGCCGCGCACGGCGGCGTTGGTCGCGTGCTCAACGTGACCGATAGCGCTGCGGTGGAAACACTGGTCGACGACATCGCGAAGGAATTCGGAAGCGTAACCATTCTCGTCAACAACGCCGGCATCACGCGCGACCAGTTGCTCTTGCGCATGAAGGACGAGGACTGGCAGGCCATCCTCGACACGAATCTGTCGTCCGTTTATCGCACCTCGAAAGCGGTGATGCGCGGCATGATGAAGACGCGCAAGGGCCGCATCGTCAGCATCGCCTCCGTCGTCGGCCTGACCGGCAATCCGGGGCAGGCGAATTACGCGGCGGCCAAGGCCGGCATCATTGCGTTCTCCAAATCGCTGGCGCGCGAGATCGGCTCGCGCGGCATCACTGTGAATGTCGTGGCGCCCGGTTTCATCGACACCGACATGACGCGTGCGCTGACCGACGACCAGCGCAAGGCATTGCTGCCGAACATCGCGCTCGGCCGACTCGGCGCCGCGCAGGATATCGCCGACGCCGTGCTGTTCCTCGCTTCACCGTCCGCGAATTACATTACCGGGGAAACATTGCACGTGAATGGCGGGATGTACATGCCGTAATTTCTTCAAACGCTCGTTCGCTGGCGCGCTGGCTAGGCTTCCACTACAATCCGCGCGCTTCCGCTATTGGATTCCACTTTTCTGGTGAGGGTTTGCACATGAGCAGCATTGAAGATCGCGTCAAGAAGATCGTTGTCGAACAGCTGGGCGTCAAGGAAGATGAAGTCACGCCGAACGCTTCGTTCGTGGATGATCTGGGCGCGGACTCGCTCGACACGGTCGAGCTGGTGATGGCGCTGGAAGAGGAATTCGAGTGCGAGATTCCCGACGAGGAAGCCGAGAAGATCACCACCGTGCAGCAGGCGGTCGATTACATCAAGGCTCACGTCAAGGCCTGAACCGGTCTGGCTTGGTGTTGCAGAACTGCGCCGCACGGCGCAGTTCGCGTTTTTGAAAGCGCAATGAGCGTAACCGCATGAACAACAAACGTCGCGTCGTGGTCACCGGTCTTGGCATCGTCAGTCCCGTCGGCAACGACGTGGCGACGGCGTGGAAGAACATTATCGCCGGGCACAGCGGCATCGGCCCGGTCACGCATTTCGACGCATCGACGTTCCCGACCCGCATCGCCGGCGAAGTGCGCGATTTTGATCCGGCGCAATTCGTTGCGGCGAAAGACGTCAAGAAGATGGATCCGTTCATCCATTACGGCGTCGCCGCGTCGCTCGAGGCGCTCAAGGATGCGGGCATGCATCCGCACGAGCACGATGAGGAGCGCATCGGCTGCGCGGTCGGCGCCGGCATCGGCGGCATTCACACCATCGAGCGCACCAGCATCGCCTACCACGAGGGCGGCCAGCGCAAGATTTCGCCGTTTTTCGTGCCCGCATCCATCATCAACATGGCGTCGGGCAACCTGTCGATCATGCTCGGACTCAAGGGTCCGAACATCGCTTGCGTCACCGCCTGCACCACGGCCACGCACAATCTCGGCCTGGCCATGCGCATGATCCAGTACGGCGATGCCGACGTGATGGTCGCCGGTGGTGCGGAATACGCGACCACCGGCGTCGCGATGGGCGGATTCTGCTCGGCGCGCGCGATGTCCACGCGCAACGACGAGCCGACCCGGGCCAGCCGGCCGTGGGACAAGGACCGCGACGGCTTCGTGCTCGCCGACGGCGCCGGCGTGCTCGTGCTCGAAGAATACGAGCACGCGAAGCGGCGCGGCGCGCGCATGTACTGCGAACTGGCCGGCTTCGGCATGAGCGCCGACGCCTACCACATAACCGCGCCGAGCGAGAACGGCGAAGGCGCGGCGCGCTGCATGACGGCGGCGCTCAAGGACGCCGCACTCAACGTGGATCAAATCCAGTACGTCAACGCGCACGGCACGTCCACCCCGGCGGGCGACGCGGCCGAGGCGCAGGCGGTCAAGACCTGTTTCGGCGATGCGGCGAAAAAAGTCATGGTGTCGTCGACCAAATCGATGACCGGGCACCTGCTCGGCGCGGCCGGCGGCGTCGAGGCGATCTTTTCGGTGCTGGCGATCCGCGACAACGTCGCGCCGCCGACGATCAATCTCGACAATCCGGGCGAAGGTTGCGACCTCGATTTCGTCCCGCACACCGCGCGCCAGACGCGCATCGACGCGGCACTCTCGAATTCGTTCGGTTTCGGCGGTACGAACGGCACGCTGGTTTTCAAGCGCCTTTGAGCGAAGTCATCGCGCAGCGCGCGTTCGACGGCGCGCGCGATTTGCTGGCGCTCGCCGCAGCCAATCCGCGGCGCTATCCCTGTCTGCTCGAAAGCGCGGTGTCATCCGTGCGATCGCGCTACGACATCTTGTTCGCATTTCCGCAGGACGCGCTCGCGCTGCATGCCGATGGCCGCGTGCGCGATGCGGC
>DASTAL010000074.1:0-8620 GCA_035712685.1 Rudaea sp.
CACGCTGCTGTTGATCAACAGCTGCCCGTATTGCAACGCGATGGTCGAATTCGCCAAACCCGGCGCGAAGGTGATCGTGTCCGCTCCGCTGCCGGCCGTGCAGGTGCCTTGGGCGCTGTCGACATTCGCCGAAACGATGGCTTGGCGCAGCGTGCAGGTGCCGGCCGCGCCGGCATCGCCGCCATCGGTGACAGTGATGCTGGCGGCATGCGCACCGCCGGCGGCGAGCGCCAGCGCCACGGCTTGGGACAAGGGACGCAACAGTTTGGATTCCACGGGGGCACCCCTGCTCGGATCGAGGACATTGCGAGTCTACTCCCGATCCGGGCGGACTGTGAAGAACGTCACGTTCAGTCCGACCGCATCCGCGCTCAGTCGACGTAGTCGAACAACTTCACCACCTTGTCCACGCCATTGGCATTGCGCGCCACGTCGGTCGCCGCGTCGGCCTCGGCGTGTTTGACCAGGCCCATCAGGTAGACCACGCGATGTGAAGTGGTGACATTGATCCGGGTCGGGTCGAAACCGGGCAGGCTGGTGATGTCGAGCAGGCCGGTCTTGACGTGCGCCGTGATGGTTTCGTCGCCGCGCCGGCGCCAGAAGCCTTCGGGTTCGTCCGTGACCTCGATCTCGTTGACCAGGCGGACGACGCCCGCGAAGCCTTCGGCCGAGGATTGTGCCAGCTGTTTGAGTTGTTCGCTGCGCACCTGCCCGCACAGCAGCATCACGCCGTTGTAGACGACGACCTTGACGTTGTTGTCGTCGCGGGTGAGTTCGCGGTGCTTGTTGATCGCGTCGATCGCGCTCAACTGGATGTTGCGGTCGCTGAGCACCGTGCCGACCGCGCGACGGTCGTGCACGGCATGCGCGCCGACCAGCACGCCGCCGGCGACGACGGCGACGCAGCCGTGCAGCAGCGGCACGAGCACCATGAGCAATATTGCCTTTTGCATTTTCACGTTTCAGTTCGTCTCGAAGGCGTTGCGGATCCAGTCGAATTGCGGCGACTGCGGCGTGCCGCTGCAACCGATCACGTCGAAACGGCACGGTTGCGTGGCGCGTTGCGGGTGCGCCAGAAGCCAGACCTGCGCGGCGCGCAGAAGTTTCGCGCGCTTGCCAGCGCCGACGGAAGCGGCGCCATCGCCGTGCGCCGCATCGCGGCGGAAGCGCACTTCCACGAACACGGTGCAATCGCGCTCGGCCATCACGAGGTCGATCTCGCCGAGACGGCAGGTGAAGTTGCGCGCCAGCGTGTGCAGTCCGGATTCGTGCAAATGCGCTTCGGCCATGCTTTCCCACAGCGTGCCAGCATCGCGTTTTGAGCCCATCTCAAAATCGTCGCGAGCGAAGGCAAATTGCGCGTCGCCGGAGCGCAGGAACCGGAGTGTACACGTCAGTACATGAGGATTCCGAGCACCGCCGGCGCACGAGTTGCCGAGCGCAGCAGATTTTGAGACGGGCTTCGGTCATTGCGGCGCGGCGCTCGTCTGCAGTCCGCCGGCAACCGGATGCGCGGCGCCGTTGTCGAACTGCGCCCAGGTGAGCAGGCGCTGGATGCGGCCGAGGCGGTCTTCGGCAAGTTGCCCGGTCGCACCCGGCAGGTAGCTATCCGGATGCTGCGCGAGCCAGTCCATGTAGGGCAGCAGGCGATACGCATCCATGCCCATCGCGAACAGGCGTCCGCCGGCGCCGCGCGCGCTGTCGAGCGCGCGCACGATCGCGTCGTGGCTGGGCAGGCCGAGTGTGGAATCGAACAGCCAGGGCGCATCGCAGAACTGCACGCCGTCGAGGTCGCGATCCAGGCCCGGGTTGTAGTTGCCGGCGTAGATGTGCGACGTCGCGAACACCGGCACGTTCGTGTAACCGGCCAATTTGAGTTGCGGCAGCAGCAGGCGCGCCTGCTGCGGGCGCATGCTGATGAAGATGCCGGTATCCACGGGCGCTGGTGCCGGGGCGCCGGCCGCAGGCGCAACAGGAGCCGCACCGGGCAGGGACGGGGCGGCGCTCGAGGTCGGCACGCTCGCCAGCGTCTGCCGGATCATCGCGGAATAATTCACCTCGCCGTTTTCCACGCGTGCCTCGCCGAGGATCTGTCCGTTGCGGCTCTCGAACTGCGCGCGGAACGCGAGCGCGGCGCGTTCGGCCCAGTCCTCGGTGGCGGTGATGACGATGGCGTGCGTGATGCCCTGCTGCAGCATGCGTTCGGCCGCCTGCGCGGCCTCGGCGTCCGGATTCAGGCCGAACGCGGCGCTGCCGGGCGGCGGTGTCTGTGCCCCGTCGGGCTGGTTGAGGGCGAGCACCGGCACCGGCAGGCTGCCCTGCGCGAACACAGCGGACACGGCATCGCGCGCAAGCGGCCCGACGATGCGGTCGGCGCCGTCTGCCACGGCCCGGCGGTAGGCGGCGACAGCGTCCGCGGGCGTGCTGCCAGAATCGTAGACCGTGATCGGCGCGCGTTGCGCGCTGTCGTCGGCAAAGTTGGCAGCGAAGAACCCGTCGCGCACCGGCTGCGCCACGGCCATCAGCGAGCCGCTTTCGGGCAGCAGCAATGCAATGCGGTGGATCGGCGCATAACCTTCGCGCTGCGGCGGCTGCGTGCCTTGCGGAATGAGCGTGCCGACCGGCTGGTTCGGGTGCAGCACGACGACAGGCAAGGCGCCGCCGCTGGCATGCAGGGCATGATCGATCCATGGCTGCAGGGGATCGCCGGGTTGCAGCGCTGCGGCTGTGTCACGCAGCGCATCCGGATTCATCGCCTTGAGCGTGGCGACGATTTGCGCTTCGTTCTGCGCCCGGTCGTTGCCGCCGAGCAGGCGATCGAGGTCGGCGCGCGTGCGTGCGCTGGACAGCGCATCGCCTTGCGCGGCCTTGGCGCGGGCGCGCAGTTCCAGCGCGCGCAGGCGCAGCGGCGTTGCCAGGTCCGCATCGGAAAAATGCAGGGCGGCCAGGGCGCTCGCCGCGTCGTGCCGCGACAGCGCCACTTCCGCGGCGAGCAGGTCGTAGCGGACGGGCTCGTCGCCTTGCAGGTGGCGGCGCTGGATGTCCGGCAGCGTGCGTGCCATGGCATCGATTTCGCCGTTCTGCTGATACGCCTCGGCTGCACGCAGCCGGTAAAACGCGCCGTCGCGCGGATGCGCGTCGGCCAGCGCCAGGAAATCGCGCGCGGCTTCGTCGAAATTCCCTTGGCCATACGCCTGGTCGGCGGCGACGGCATCGGGCGCTTCCTGGCGCGGCGCGCCGACCTGGGCGCAGCCGGCCATGAAGGCGACGATGCAGCAAAACAAGACCGGCAATCCGCGTCGCAAACCCATGGCCGCATTCCCGAGGTACGAAACCGAATGATAGCGGATCGCGCTAAGCTAGATCGCAATGAATCAGCATCCCGTGGGCAAACTCTTCGTCGTTGCCACGCCGATCGGCAACCTCGCCGACCTGTCGGCCCGCGCGCGCGAAATTCTCTCCGGCGTCGACCTCATCGCCGCCGAGGACACGCGCCACAGCGCGGCCCTGCTCGCGCAGTTCGGCATCGCCACGCGCACGCTCGCCCTGCACGAGCACAACGAGCGCGAAAAGTCCGCCGAGCTCGTGCAGCGCCTGCGCGAGGGCGCGCAGATCGCCCTGATCAGCGACGCCGGCACTCCGCTCGTGAGTGACCCCGGCTATCGCCTCGTGCGCGCGGCGCGCGAAGCGGGCATCGCGGTGAGTCCGGTGCCCGGAGCCTGCGCGGCGATCGCGGCGCTTTCGGCGGCGGGACTGCCGAGCGACCGTTTCGTGTTCGAGGGCTTCCTGCCGGCCAAATCGGCGGCGCGGCGCGCGCATCTGCAAACGCTCGCGGCCGAGACGCGCACCGTGATCTTCTACGAGTCCAGCCACCGCATCGAAGAGTGCCTGCACGATTGCGCCGGCGTTTTCGGCGGCGAACGCCACGCCGTGCTCGCGCGCGAGCTGACCAAGCTGTACGAGACCATCCTCGATGGCACGCTGGCTTATTTGGCTGCGCGCGTGGCGTCCGACGCGGACCAGCGCCGCGGCGAGTTTGTCCTGCTGGTCGCCGGTGCCGATGCCGGCGAGGATGCGGCGAAACTCGTCGAAGGCCGCCGCGTGTTCGAGATCCTGCGCAGGGAGTTGCCGCCCAGCCGCGCGGCCAAGCTCGCCGCGGAAATCAGCGGCGCGCCGCGCAAAGCCCTGTATGACAGCGCCAAAGATGCGGAGGATCAGCCATGACCCCAGACCTGTTGCGAGATGTTGCCGCACGCGCGAGTGCCTACCTCGGAGGCCTGGACGCACGAAAGGTCGCGCCAGATCCGGCCGCCGTCGTTGCGCTCGATGCGTTCGACGGTGCGTTGCCGGAGACACCCGACGATCCACGCAAGGTGATCGACATGCTCGATCGCTATGGCTCGCCGGCAACGATGGCGATGGCCGGCCCGCGCTTCTTCGGCTTCGTGATCGGCGGTTCGCTGCCGATTGCGCTCGCCGCTGACTGGCTTGCCGCCGCGTGGGATCAAAACACGGGTTACTACAACATCACGCCAGCGACCGCGCGCATCGAGCAGGTTGCGCTGCGCTGGCTGCTGGAGTTGTTCGATCTGCCGCGTTCGGCCGGTGGTGCGTTTGTCACCGGCGCGAATGTCGCGAACTTCGTCGGACTCGCAGCGGGCCGCCATGCCGTGCTCGAACGCGTCGGCTGGAATGTCGAGGCCGATGGTCTGTTCGGTGCGCCGCCGATCACCGTGATCGTTGGCAACGAGGCGCACCCGACCTTGATCAAGGCGCTCGGCATGCTCGGGCTCGGGCGCAACCGTGTCGTGCGCGTGCCCGTGGACGGTCAGGGGCGCCTGCGCGCGGACGCGCTGCCGAAGATTTCCGGTCCGACGATCATTTGTACACAAGTGGGCAATGTGAACACCGGCGCTTGCGATGACGTTGCCGCGGTGCGCGAGCGCGCTGGCGACGCGTGGATTCATGTCGACGGTGCCTTCGGCCTGTGGGCGCGCGTCGCGCCGACGCGGGTGCATCTTGTGCGTGGGCTCGAAGTCGCGGATTCCTGGGCGACCGACGCGCACAAGTGGCTCAACGTGCCCTACGACAGCGGCCTGGCGTTTTCGCGCGATGCCGATGCGCTGCGCGCGGCGATGGCGATCACGGCGGAGTACCTGCCGACCACGAGTCCGTGGCGCAATCCTTCGGATTACACGCCTGAGCTCTCGCGGCGCGCGCGCGGTGTACCGATCTGGGCCGCGTTGCGCTGTCTTGGTCGCCGCGGTGTCGCCGATTTGATCGAGCGCTCGTGCCGGCACGCGCAGCGTTTCGCCGAAGGCCTCCATGCCGCCGGATTCGAAATCCTCAACGAGGTCGCTTTGAACCAGGTCATGGTGGCGTTCGGCGATGCCGATCGCACGCAGCGTGTGATCGCGGCATTGCAGGCCGATGGCACATGCTGGTGCGGCATCACGGTCTGGCAGGGCCGCACGGCGATGCGCATCAGCGTGTCGTCATGGGCGACGACGGATGCCGATGTGGAGCGCAGTATCGAGGCGATTGCGCGCATCGCGGCCGCAACGCGCTAAACTAGGCGCGGAGTCGGCCAGACAGTCGCGTCATCCGCAAGGGTGCCGAGGAAAGTCCGGGCTCCACAGGGCAGGGTGCCAGGTAACGCCTGGGCGGCGCGAGCCGACGGAAAGTGCAACAGAAAGATACCGCCGATGGCCCGCAAGGGATCAGGCAAGGGTGAAATGGTGCGGTAAGAGCGCACCGCGAGTCCGGCAACGGACCGGCACGGCAAACCCCACCCGGAGCAAGACCGAATAGGGGAGCAATGGCGCGGCCCGCGTCGCTCCCGGGTTGGTCGCTTGAACGCCGCGGCGACGCGGCGTCCAGAGGAATGGCTGTCCACGACAGAACCCGGCTTACCGGCCGACTCCACTTTTTCTATTTCTCCACAGATATACAAGTACACACCGTGCGGGCGGCGCTTTGCCGCGGTAGCGGGATGTTGCGCCGCAGCACGAATTTTGATCGACCCGTCTCGCCCGCTGGCATTAAAAAACGAATGAATTCAATTGGCTATTTTTGACTCCTGAGAATTCACTCGAAATTTCCAAAAACCTCGCCTTTCCCATTGATCCACAAGCAAATTTTTCCTTGACAGGGTTGCTTGTGCGGTCTACTGTTCGCGGTAAGTGGGATTTCGTGGGTTTTAGTGGGAAATGTTCCAGGGAGAAACCGCCATCACGCTTGACGACAAGGGCCGCCTGGCCCTGCCGACCGCTTATCGCGAGGCGGTGGCGAAGGCGTGCGCGAATCGTCTGGTGTTCACCTACAACCCGTTCGAGCCCGGCTGCCTGTGGCTGTTCCCGTTCGGCGAGTGGGAAAAAGTGCGCGACCAGATCAACGCGCTGTCCAGCGTCAAGCGCGTGCATCGCGACCTGCAACTCAAGCTGGTCGGCGCGGCGGCGACAGTGGAACTGGACGGCAACGCGCGCGTGCTGGTGCCGGCAAGCCAGCGCGGCGCGGCCGGCATCGAAAAGAAGGCCGTGTTGCTCGGCATGAACGCGAAGTTCGAGTTGTGGAGCGAGCAGGCGCATCTGAACAAGATCCGCCAGAGCATCGCCGAACACGAATTGTCCGATGAAATGCTGGACCTGAGATTGTGACCGCAGTACGTGCGCTCAACTGTGGTACCGATTTCGCCTCGATGCTCGTGATGTACAGCCCCCTTGAGTCAAGGGGGCGCCAAATCCGAGCGTTGCGAGGGTTTGGCGGGGGTTGTGGCGGTACGGGCGCGTATCCGAAGTCGAAGGGTTCAGGAATTCTCAGCATGGCCCCAACCGACACCCACGCCGCGGTGATGCTCCAGGAGACGCTGGAAGGATTGTGCGTCGGCAATGACGGAACGTACCTGGATGGCACGTTCGGGCGTGGTGGCCATGCGCGCGCGCTGCTGGAGCGGTTGGGTCCGCACGGTCGGTTGTTGCTGATGGACCGTGACCCGACGGCGGTGGCGGCGGCGCGGCGGGAGTTCGGCGCGGATGCGCGCGTAGCGATTCGCCACGGCAATTTCGCCGAATTGGCCGATTGGGATGCGACGCTGGGCGGGCTGGATGGCGTGTTGCTGGACTTGGGCGTGTCCTCGCCGCAACTGGACGATGCGGCGCGCGGGTTCAGTTTCCGTGCCGACGCGCCGCTGGACATGCGCATGGATCCGACCAGCGGCGAGAGTGCGGCGGAGTTTCTGGCGCGAGCGGACGAGAAAGAGATCGCGGACGTGTTGTGGAATTATGGCGAGGAACGCATGAGTCGGCGCATTGCGCGCGCCATCGTCGCGCAGCGGCGCAGCGCGCCCATCGCGCGTACCGGCGAATTGGCGGACCTGATCGCCGGCATCGTCGGCCGGCCGCCGTCGGGCAAGCACCCTGCCACGCGCAGTTTCCAGGCCATGCGCATCGCGGTGAACGGCGAGATGGATGCGCTGGCGCGCGGACTGCGCGGCGCGGTGGCGCGGCTGCGTCCCGGCGGGCGCCTGTGCGTGATCAGCTTCCATTCTCTGGAAGATCGTGTGGTCAAGCAGTTCCTGCGCGACCAGTCGCAGGAGCCGCCGGTGCGACGCGGCTTGCCGCCGGCGCCATCAGCACCGTTGACGTTGCGCCTGATCGGCCACGCGCAAACGCCGGGCGACGCCGAACTCGCGCGCAACCCGCGCGCGCGCAGCGCCGTGTTGCGCGTGGCGGAGAAGCTCGGATGAAATTCATCGGCGCCGTCATCGTCCTGTTGCTGCTGGCTGCCGTCGTGGCCAGCGCGATCGGCGTCGTCTACGCGCGCCAGCAGGACCGCATCCTGTTCGGCGCACTCACGCAACTGACCCGCGAGCAGGACGATCTCAACACCGAATTCGGCCGCCTCGAACTCGAGCAGGCGACCTGGGCCGAGCCCAATCGCATCGAGCAGATCGCGCGCGGCCAGCTCGGCATGGTGAATCCCGGCGCCGCCGACACCGTGGTGGTGAAGAAATGAGCGCGCGGAGTCCGTCATGCTGCTGACCTCGCATCCCGCGCCGCCGCGCACCCGTCATGGCGATGGCGCGCGCGTGAAACCGCGCACGCCGCCGGTGAACACGCGCGGCCGTCTCTACATCGTGCTCATGGTGCTGGCGCTCGCCGCCACCGCATTGATCGTGCGCGCCGTCGATCTGCAGGTGGTGCGCAAGGACTTCTACCAGCAGCAGGGCGATGCGCGCTTCCTGCGCGAAGTGCCGATCCCGGTATCGCGTGGCACCATTTTCGACCGCAACGGCGAACCGCTGGCGGTGTCGACGCCCGTCGAATCGGTCTGGTGCGATCCCGGCCAGGTGCTCGATCAACCCGAACGCATCGCTGACCTGGCGCGGGCGCTCGGCGTCGATGCGGCCGCGCTCAAGCAGAAACTCGAGCAGCACCGGAGCCGCGAATTCCTCTACCTGAAACGCCAGCTCAATCCCGACGACGCGCAGGGGATTCTCGCCCTCGGCATCGCCGGCGTGTCCAGCCAGCGCGAGTACAAGCGTTTTTATCCGGGCGGCGAAGTCACCGCGCACGTGCTCGGCGTGACCAACATCGACGACCGCGGCCAGGAAGGACTCGAG
>DASTAL010000075.1:0-10316 GCA_035712685.1 Rudaea sp.
GTGCGCGCGCTGGATTTCGACTTTGAGACAGCGCCCGTCGTCCATGTGCACGGCAAGCCGGCCATCGGCCACGATCGGCAACTCGTACTGGCTGATCTGGTAGCCCTTGGGCAAGTCGGGATAAAAATAATTCTTGCGCGCAAAGATGCTTTGCCGCGCGATCGTTGCGTTCACCGCGAGGCCGAAGGCGATGGCCTTGTCCAATGCAGCACGGTTCGGCACCGGCAAGGTGCCCGGCATGGCGACGTCGAGCAGCGCCGCCTGCGTGTTCGGCTCGGCTCCGTAGGCTGTGGATGCACCGGAAAACAATTTCGACTGCGTCGACAACTGCGCGTGAATTTCCAGGCCGATGACCGGCTGCCAGCTCATGCGTGCAGCTCCCGCAAGTGCCAATCGGTGGCAAGCTGGAATTGATGGGCGGCCGCAAGCAGCGCGCTTTCAGCGAACGCCGGTGCGATCAGTTGCAGGCCGGCCGGCAATCCTTCGCTGAAACCGGCGGGTATCGAAATTGCCGGCAGCCCGGCGAGATTCACCGCCACGGTATTCACGTCGGCCGCATACATCGCCAGCGGGTCGGACGTCTTCGCGCCAAGTTTGAAGGCGACGGTCGGCGCGGTCGGCCCCGCAATCAAGTCGACCGTCTTGAACGCTTCGGCGAAGTCGTTCGCAATCACGCGCCGCGCGCGCTGCGCGCGCAGGTAGTAGGCATCGTAGTAACCTGCCGACAGCGCATAGGTGCCGACCAGGATGCGGCGTTTGACCTCAGCGCCGAAACCCTCGCCGCGGCTGCGCGTGTACAAGTCTTCCAGCGATTGCGGATCGGCGCAGCGATGGCCGTAGCGCACGCCGTCGTAGCGCGCGAGGTTGCTCGAGGCTTCCGCCGGTGCGATCACGTAGTATGCGGGAATCGCCAGATGCGCGTTCGGCAACGAAACATCGACCAGCGTCGCGCCGAGTCTTTCGAATTCACGCAGGGCTTCGCGCGTCGCCGCGTCGACGCCGTCCTCGACGCCGGCGCCGAAATATTCCCGCGCAACGCCGATTTTCATGCCTTGCAGCGTTGTGGAAATTGCCGCATTGTAGTTGTCGATTCCGCGCGCCACGCTGGTCGCGTCGCGCGGGTCGTGCCCCGCCATCGCGGAAAGCACATACATGCAATCTTCGGCGCTGCGCGCGAGCACGCCGGCGCAATCCAGACTCGATGCGTAGGCAATCATGCCGAAGCGCGAGACGCGGCCGTAGGTGGGTTTCAATCCGGTGATGCCGCAGAACGCCGCGGGCTGGCGCACCGATCCGCCGGTGTCGGTGCCAGTCGCGAACGGCACGATGCCGGCGGCGACCGCGGCGGCGGATCCGCCCGAGGAACCGCCGGGCACGCGCGTTGCGTCCCAAGGATTTTTCACCGCGCCGAAGCACGAATTCTCGTTCGACGAGCCCATCGCGAACTCGTCCATGTTGGTCTTGCCGATCGACACCGCATGCACATCACGCAGGTGTTCGACCACGCCGGCGTCGTACGGCGGCACGAAATTTTCGAGCATGCGCGAGGCACACGTGGTGCGTACGCCATTCGTGCAGAAGATGTCCTTGTGCGCGAAGGGAATGCCGACCAGCGACCCATCGGGAAACCGCCCTTCGGCACGCTGCGCGGCGGCAAGAGCCCCGGCTTCGTCGAGCGTTATGAAGGCATTCAAATCGGCGCGCGCACGTGCGCGCGCGAGCGCCGCCTGCGCGAGTTCGGTCGCGGAAGTCTTGCGTGCGCGCAGGTCCTGCGCGAGTTGCGCAATGCTCGATGCCATGCCCGTCGTCTACCCGATGACTTTGGGTACGGCGTACAAACCGCCGCGCGCGTCCGGCGCCAGCGCGAGCAGGACATCGGCGCGATCGGACGCAGTGACCGCATCGGCGCGCCAGGCCAGCGTTTGCGCGTGCGGATGCGCCATCGGTTCTACGCCGTCGAGTGGCGCATTCGCCAACTGCCCGGCGAGATCGAGCACGCGCGCAAGCTCGACCGCTGTCTGCGCAGCATCCTGCGCCGGTATCGGCAGGCGCGCGAGCCGGGCGATGCGGGCAACGGTGGCGGTGTCGATGGCCATGGGCGATCCGGGGTGCGGCGGGCGACGATATCACGGCATGATCGTCGCGGCGAAGCGCGAAAAGCGTGCCGCAGAGCGCATTTTAACGGCCCGCATTTTAACGATATTCTTCCTTGCTTGTGCGACGCCGCGAATCTACACTGTCGCGCTTTTCGCGATTCCGCGAAAAATCCATCACAGAGCGCTTCATGTTCGGCTTAGGCAGATTCTTTTCCAACGACCTGTCGATCGACCTCGGCACGGCCAACACCCTCATCTACGTGCGCGGCCAGGGCATCGTTCTGAACGAGCCTTCCGTCGTCGCCATCCGCCAGGACCGCGGTCCGGGCGGCCCGCGTGCGGTGGCGGCCGTGGGCGGGGACGCCAAGCGCATGCTCGGGCGCACGCCCGGCAACATCGTCACCGTGCGTCCGCTCAAGGACGGCGTGATCGCCGACTTCTCGATGACCGAGGAGATGCTCAAGCAGTTCATCAAGAAGGTGCACCGCTCGCGCCTGTTCCGGCCGAGCCCGCGCGTTCTGGTCTGTGTGCCGTGCGGCTCGACGCAGGTCGAGCGCCGCGCGATCAAGGAATCGGCCGAGAGCGCCGGCGCGCGCGACGTGTTCCTGATCGAGGAACCGATGGCCGCGGCGATCGGCGCCGGCATCCCGGTGCACGAGGCGCGCGGCTCGATGGTGCTCGACATCGGCGGCGGCACGTCCGAGGTGGCGGTGATCTCGCTCAACGGCATCGTCTATTCGGCTTCGGTGCGTATCGGCGGCGACCGCTTCGACGAGGCCATCATCAACTATGTGCGCCGCAACCACGGCACCCTGATCGGCGAAGCCACCGCCGAGCGCATCAAGGTGGAAATCGGCTGCGCCTTCGCACAGACCGAAATCCGCGAAATCGAGATCTCCGGCCGCAACCTTGCCGAGGGCGTGCCGCGCATGTTCGCGATCAATTCCAACGAGATCCTCGAAGCCCTGCACGAACCGCTCGGCGGCATCGTCGGTGCGGTCAAGTCGGCGTTGGAGCAGACCCCGCCGGAACTGTGCTCCGACGTCGCCGAGCGCGGCATCGTGCTTACCGGCGGCGGGGCGCTGCTGCGCGACCTGGACAAGCTCATCTCCGAGGAAACCGGCCTGCACGTTCACGTCGCGGACGATCCGCTGACCTGCGTGGCGCGCGGCGGCGGGCGCGCACTGGAGCTGATCGATCAGCATGGGAGCGATTTTTTCGCCCCTGAATAGGGCGATCATCCGGTAAGCTACTGCGCTCGACATCTTGCGCAAATCCGGTGCTCGGAATGCTCATGTACTCAGCACGTACACTCCGCTTCCTGCGCTCCGTTTTCGCACAACCTGTCTTCGCTCGTGACGCTTCCCGGATGACCGCCGACTTGTCCGGCATGCACCGGACAACTCGATCATGGCGCTGACTCGCAACGACACGGCCCCGCTGTTCAGTCCCGACACGGCGAACACGCTGCGCCTGATCGGCTATCTGGTGCTGGCGATTGCCTTGATGGTTCTCGACCACCGCAACGGCTGGCTCGCGCGTGTGCGCTACGCCGCGAGCGTGGCGATCGAACCGATGTACCGGCTCGCGGCGCTGCCCTCGCAACTGGCGCGCGACGCCGGCGACGCCGTGGCTGACCGCACGCGCCTGAACGCGCGCAACGCGGAACTCGAACGCGAATTGCTGCTCGCGCAGGCGCGCCTGAACCGCCTGCAAACCGTACGCGAACAGAACGAACGCCTGCAGCAGCTGCTGGATGCGCAACGCAGCCTCGATGTCGGCGTGCAGCTCGCGCGCATCATCGACGTGGATACCGATCCATTCCGCCATCGCGTGGTGGTCAATGCCGGGGGGCGTCAGGGCGTGGCGGCGGGCGAAGCGGTGCTCGATGCGCACGGCGTGATGGGCCAGATCGTGGAAGTGCTGCCGGACACGTCCACCGTCATGCTGATCACCGATCCGGCACACGCATTGCCGGTGAAGAGCGAGCGCACCGGGTTGCGCGCGATCGCGCGCGGCACCGGCGCGCTGGATGCGCTGGAATTGCAGAACATTCCGATCAGCGCCGACATCAAGCCCGGCGACCGACTGGTCACCTCGGGTCTGGGCGGACATTTCCCGGCCGGATTCCCGGTCGGCAGCGTGCGCGGCATCCGCAACGATCCCAGCGGCATGTTCGCGGTGGCGACGGTCGCGCCGAGTGCGGCGCTGGATCGCAGCGGCGAGGTGCTGATCCTGCACGAACTGCCCGATCCGATCGGTCCGCCGGCGCCGACCACGGCCGAAGGGCCGCCTGCCTTGCAGGCACGGCAATGAATCGCCTGCGCGCCAACGACTGGCTGTTCTGGGGCAGCGTGTTTGCCGGCTACCTGCTGCAATTGATGCCATTGCCGCAGGCATTGCTGCCGCTCAAACCCTGGTGGCTGGCACTGATCCTCGTCTACTGGACGCTGGAAGCGCCCGAGCATGTGAGCCTGGGCCGCGCGTTCGTGCTCGGCCTGGTTGGCGACCTGCTCGTCGGTGATCTGCTCGGCGAGCAGGCGCTGCGGCTTTGCATGTTCTGCTTCATCCTGATGCGTTTCCGCGCGCGCCTGCGCTTTTTCCCGATGTGGCAGCAGGCACTGGCGGTGCTCGCCCTGCTCGTCAACGACCGCATCGTGCTGCTGGCCGAACGCGCCGTAGCCGGACTCGGCGGCGCACCGCCGAGCTACTGGCTGGCCCCGCTCGTCGGTGCGCTGGCGTGGCCGTGGGTATTCCTGCTGCTCGACGATGCACGCGCGCGCCTGCGCGCCCGCGAATCGTGAAAAAGCGCCGAAAGACCCCGTCCGGGAAGATCAAGGACGCGCAACGCGAAGCGGAGCGTTTCCGCCGTCGCGCGCTCGCCGGTTTCATCCTGATCGCATTGTGCCTGGCCGGACTCGGCGCGCGTTTCTGGTACCTGCAAGTCGCCCGCCACGCCGAATTCGCCGCGCGCGCGGACAACAACCGCATCTCGGTGCGCAGCATTCCGCCGACGCGCGGCCTGATCTACGACCGCAACGGCGTGCTGCTGGCCGAGAACATCGCCGCGTTCCGCCTCGAGGTGGTGCCCGAGCAGGTCAAGGACATGGGCGCGATGCTCGCCGCGCTCGCCCAGGTGGTCGCGCTGTCGGACGACGACATCGAGCGTTTCACCGCACTGCGCAAAGGCAAGCGTGTGTTCGACAGCATTCCGCTGCGCCTGAAATTGTCCGAGGACGAGATCGCGCGTTTCTCCACGCAGCGCTGGCGCTTCCCCGGCGTCGACGTGGTGCCGTATCTGACGCGTGCCTATCCGCGCGGCACGGATTTCGCGCACGTGGTCGGCTATGTCGGCCGCATCGACGCGGCGGACGCGGCCAACCTCGATGCCGACGAATACGCCGGTACCACGCAGATCGGCAAGACCGGCATCGAGCGCAAGTACGAGAGCCAGCTGCACGGCCTGCCGGGTTACGAGCAGGTCGAGGTGAACGTCGACAAGCGCGTGATCGGCAAGCCGATCAACCGGGTCGCGCCGACGCCGGGCAAGAACCTGTACCTGAGCATCGACGCGCGCCTGCAGCGCGTGGCCTTCGATGCACTGGCCGGGCGCCCGGGTGCGGTGGCCGCGATCGATCCGCGCAACGGCGAAGTGCTTGCACTCGCCAGCGCACCGAGCTTCGATCCGAACCTGTTCGTCAACGGCATCGGCCGCGCCGACTACGCCGCGCTGACGAACAATCCGGACAAGCCCCTGCTCGACCGCGCGATCGCCGGCGGCTTCACGCCGGGCTCGACGGTCAAGCCATATCTCGGCCTCGGCGGACTCGAACTCGGCCTGCGCCGGCCGCAGGACACGGTGTTGTCGACCGGCGAGTTCTTCATCCCCGGCCAGTCGCGCGGCTATCGCGACGACGTGCGCGGCGGCCAGGGCTTGGTCAATTTGCGCCAGGCCATCGCGCGCTCGGTCAATACGTATTTTTATTCGCTTGCGCTGGACATGGGTATCGACCGCTTCAGTACGTGGATGGCGAATTTCGGTTTCGGCAGTCCCACCGGTATCGACCTGCCCGGCGAAGCGTCCGGCGTGCTGCCGTCCCGCGCCTGGAAGCGGGCGAAGATGGAACAACCGTTCTATCCGGGCGAAACCGTGATCGCCGGCATCGGCCAGGGTTACTGGGTGATCACGCCGATCCAGCTGGCATCCGCGCTGGCGACGCTTTCCGAGGGCGGCGTGCGCCGCGTTCCGCACCTGTTGCGCGCCATGCAGGCCGGTCTGAACGCGCCGCGCGTGCCGGTGGCGCAGCCGAAATCCGCGCCGAGCTTCGTGCGCGATCCCGCCAATTGGGATGCGGTGCGCGAGGGCATGATCGACGTGGTCAACGATCCTTCCGGCACCGCGCACGGACTCGGCGAAGGATTCCCCTACGTCATCGCCGGCAAGACTGGCACGGCCGAGCGCTATTCGCGCACCGGCGAGGAATGGACCAGCATCATGGCCTCGCCGATCAGCCGCCACGAAGTGCTGTTCGAGGCGTTCACGCCGGCCGACGCGCCGCGCGTCGCGGTGGTGATCGCACTCAAGGAAGGCCGTTCCGGCGCCTACGACGCGGCGCCGATCGCACGCCGGATCCTCGACGAATGGCTCAAGGACGATGATCAAGGAAGCCGAACGCCATGAATCCGCTCCTGCGCTTGCGCGCGTGGCTGCGCCACAGTCTGCGCGAACCGCGCCTGGACCTGCCGCTGCTCGGCGCACTGATCCTGCTCGCACTGATCGGGCTCGCCACGCTGTACAGCGCCAGCGACCTGGACCGCCACCTCGTGCTCGGCCAGGCGCTGCGCTTCGCGCTCGGCGGACTGTTCCTGCTGCTGCTCTCGCGCGTGCCGCCGAACGTGCTGCGCAACTGGACGCCCTGGCTTTACCTCGCCAGCCTCGCCCTGCTCGTGGCCGTGGCGCTGATCGGCCAGGGCCGTGGCGCAAACCGCTGGCTGAACCTCGGCGTGGTGCGCTTCCAGCCTTCGGAACTGGTCAAGCTGACCCTGCCGATGATGATCGCCTGGTACCTGCACGCGCGCGAACTACCACCGCGCTGGCTGACCCTGGGCGCGGTCGCGTTGCTGATCGTCGCCCCGGCCTTGCTCATCGCCAAGCAACCAGACCTGGGCACCGCCTTGCTGGTCACCGCAAGCGGCGTGTTCGCGGTCTTTCTCGCCGGCCTCGCCTGGTGGCGCATCTTCGTCCTGCTCGGCACGGCGGCGGCGGCGGCGCCGCTGCTGTGGCATTTCATGCACGAATACCAGCGCGACCGCCTGCGCATGTTCCTCAATCCCGAAGCCGATCCGCTCGGCAACGGCTGGCACATCATCCAGTCGGAAATCGCGGTCGGCTCCGGCGGCCTGGTCGGCAAGGGCTGGCACCACGGCACCCAGTCGCGCCTGGAATTCCTGCCCGAGCACACCACCGACTTCGTGTTCGCGGTGTTCTCCGAGGAATGGGGGCTGATCGGCGTGGTCGTGCTGCTCGCGCTGTACCTGTTCATCGTCGGCCGCGGCCTCGTCATCGCCGCGAACGCGCGCGACACCTATTCGCGCCTGCTCGGGGGTTCCATCAGCATGGCGTTCTTCGTCTACGTCATGGTCAACGGCGGCATGATCACGGGACTCTTGCCCGTGGTCGGCGTGCCGCTGCCGCTGATCAGTTATGGCGGCACCTCGGCGGTGTCGCTGCTGGCCGGATTCGGCGTGCTGATGTCGATCCACGCGCACCGCAAGTTCATGTCGGGATGAGCATGTTGGGACGCAGCGGGCCATGCTAAGCTTTCGCGCCATCGGCACGATCGGCGGCAGCATGCGGCGCACCCTCGCGGTTTTGTATACTTTTTCGTTTTGTGCGCTGCTCAACACCGTTGCGCTGGCCCAGCCCGCCGCCGATCCCGGCGCGGCGGAAAAACAGTTCGCCCGGCAGATGGCGCGCGAGCACGGCCTCGACGCCGTGGCGGTGCTCGAGATCCTGCACCGCGCGACCTATCGGCAGAGCGTGATCGACACGATGCAGCGCCCGGCCGAAGCCAAGCCGTGGAAGGATTACCGGCCGATCTTCGTCACCCAGCGCCGCATCGACGACGGCGCGGCCTTCTTCAACGAGAACCGCGCCCTGCTCGAACGCGTCGGCGGCCAATACGGCGTCCCGCCCGAACTCATCGCCGCCATCATCGGCGTGGAGAGCAATTACGGCCGCACGCCGATGCGCTACCGCGTGCTCGACGCCCTGGTCACGCTGGCGTTCTACTACCCGCCGCGCGCGAGCTATTTCCGCTCCGAACTCGCGCAACTGCTGTTGCTGCATTCGGCCGCGTTCCCGTACGCGCCGGAAGAGCTCATGGGTTCGTACGCCGGCGCGATGGGCTGGCCGCAGTTCATGCCCTCGAGCGTGGCCAAATACGCGCGCGACGGCGACGGCGACGGCAAGATCGACCTGTGGGATTCCCTGCCGGACATCTGTGCGAGCGTTGGCAACTACTTTGAGGCATTCGGCTGGCAAACCGGCGCGCCGGTCGCTGTGCGCGCGCAAGTCGCCGCGAACGCGCGCGCCATCGATCCGAAGAGCCTCGATCCGGTCTATCCGCTGCAGCAGCTCGCCGATTGGGGCTATGCGACGGACCGCAAACTCGATCCGGCCACGCCGGCCACCTTGCTGCGCCTCGATGGCGTGGACGGCCCGGAGTTCTGGATCACGTTCCGCAATTTCCAGGTCATCTCGCGCTACAACAAGAGCCCATTGTATTCGATGGCGGTGTACCAACTGAGCGAGGCGATCGCCGCCGCGGCCCGCGCGCCATGATGGATTGGCGCGTCCGCGCCGCCGCCGTCCTCGCCATGCTCGCGCTGGGCGGCTGCTTCCATCGCCACGCGACGCGGCCATCGACGACAGGGGCACCGCCAACTGCGGCACGGGAATCCGGCGGACGTTATGCCCAGGACCACGATTCAACGCCGGCGCAGGTTCCGGACATCGGCAAGATTCCGGAACCCGTGCCGCGCGACGAACCACGCTCGGTCTACGGCAACAAGTCGCCCTACACGGTGCTCGGCGAGACCTACCGCGTGCTGCCGAGTTGCAAGGACTACGACGAGCGCGGACTCGCCTCCTGGTACGGCAACAAGTTCCACGGCTACACCACGTCGAACTTCGAGAAGTACGACATGTACGCCTACTCCGCCGCGAGCAAGGTGCTGCCGATTCCCTGCTACGTGCGCGTGACGAACCTGGAAAACGGCCGCAGCGCCATCGTGCGCGTGAACGATCGCGGCCCGTTCGTCGCGAACCGCATCATCGACCTGTCCTTCGTCGCCGCGGTCAAGCTCGGCGTGTATCCGAAGGGTACGGCCATGGTCGAGGTGCGCGGCATCGATCCCGCCCATCCGCAGCGCAACGCGGAACCCGCACGCAGCGGCGCGGTCCCATTTGCGCCCGGAAAAACGCCCAAACCCCTGCTATACCTGCAAGTCGGCGCATTCGCGGACCCGGCCAACGCGGAACGCGCGGCGGCCAAGGTGCGCGCCGCGCGTCTCGGTAACGTAGCCGTGGTTGCCGTACAGATCGGCGGCAAGGCACTTCGGCGCGTGCGCCTGGGCCCTCTGCACGATGCCGCCGAAGCGGACGCGCTTGCCCCCAGGCTCAAGGCTTTGGGTTTGGGTGAACCGCAGGTTTCAGTGGATAATTGACGATCCGATTCGCCGGGGACGGATCGACAACCGGAATACACGGATTTGATGATGAAACGTTTGCATTATTTCGCTTTTGCCGCATTGTTCGCATTTTCCACATTGGCTTCCCCGCTGGCGGCAGCTCCGCACAAACACAAGAAGGCCGCACAACCGGCGACGCAGCCGGCCGAGCCAGCCACACCGAAACCCGCCGAAGTGCCGACGCCGAATCCGACGCCACGCGCCGCGCCCGGCGCGCTGAACGTGCCCACGCCGCCACCGCCGACACTCGACGCGAAGAGCTGGGTGCTGATGGATTACGCCACCGGCCAGATCCTCGCGCAGAACAATGCGGACGAGCGCGTGGAACCGGCCTCGATCACCAAGATGATGACCGGCTACATCGTTTCGGCGGAACTGGCCGCCGGCAAGATCAAGCTCGAAGACCCGGTGCTGATCAGCGAACGCGCCTGGCGCGAGGGCGGCGCCGGCACCGACGGCTCGACCACG
>DASTAL010000076.1:0-2455 GCA_035712685.1 Rudaea sp.
CGCGATGCGCGCGCCTGGCTCGAGCGTGTCGAGAGCGCGGGCTCGGTTTTTCTGGGCGCATGGTCGCCGGAAGCCGTGGGCGACTATTGCAGCGGCACCAACCATGTGTTGCCGACCTATGGTGCCGCACGCGCGTCGACCAGTACGCGACGCTCGCAGGCGATCAGCAACGCCTGTGAATCCGGGCCATGCTCGGCCTGCGAGAGCAGGTCCGCCGCCACGAACTCGGGATCGGCATTCGCGTCGGCAATCACGAGCACCTCCGAAGGCCCCGCCGGCATGTCGATCGCGGGGCCATCGGACAATGCCGATACCTGGCGCTTGGCTTCGGTCACCCAGGCATTGCCCGGACCGAACAGTTTGTCGCAGGCCGGCACGGATTCGGTGCCATACGCCATCGCCGCGATCGCCTGCGCACCGCCGATCTTGAATACGCAGCGGATGCCGCAGGTCGCCGCCGCGTGAAGCACCGCCGGGTCGGCGCGACCGCTCGCTTTCGCCGGCGTACACATCGCGATTTCCCGGCAGCCGGCGATTCGTGCCGGCACCCCGAGCATCAACACGGTCGATGGCAACGGTGCCGAACCCGCCGGCACGTACAGGCCGACCGTGGCGATCGGCCGCAGCACGCGCTCGCAGCACACGCCCGGCGCGGTTTCGACCACCGCCGGTTGCGGCGCGGTGGCGCGGTGAAACGCCTCGATTCTCTCCTTCGCCGCGGCGATGGCCAGTTTCAGCGCCGGGTCGAGTGCTCTTTCCGCCTCGGCGAATTCCTCGTCGCCGACGCGCAAGTCGGCCAGGTCGCAGCCGTCGTAGCGACGCGTCAACGCGCGCAGTGCGGCATCGCCGTCAGCGCGCACCTGCGCCAGCAAGCGCGCAACGCTTGGCGCAATTTCGCTCGACTGCACCAGCGCCGGGCGACGCAACGCGGCGGCGCGTGCGCCGGCATCCAGCGCGTCCCATTCCAGGATCGCGGGTGCCGGCTCAGGCCTGGTCTCAATCGCGGCATTCATGCCAGCAGCTTCTCAACCGGCAAGACCAGCAACTGGCTTGCGCCGGCGCGACGCAAGTCTTCCAGATGCTGCCAGGTGACCGGGCCGTCGCAGACCGCCTGCAAGGCAATGCGGCCTTCGTCGCCCTCGACCGGCGTCACCGTCGGCATCTGCGGATTCGGCAGCAGGGCATTGATCCGCTCAAGGCTCACGCGATCGGCGCGCAGCATCACCAGCTTGGACTCGCGCACGCGCAGCACGCCATCGATGCGCCGCAGCAGCAGCTGCAGCAACTCGCCGCGCGCATCCACGGGCGCGCAACGCGCCCCGGCCACGACGGCTTCGCTGTCGAGCAACGTGAAGCGCTCGCTCAACTGGTTGGCGACGAGTGTCGCGCCGCTGGAAACCAGATCGCAGACGGCGTCCGCGGTGCCAAGTCGCGGCGCGATTTCTACCGAACCCGATAACTCCACGATGCGTGCATCGACGCCTTGCTGCACAAGCCACGCGCCGAGCAGGCCCGGATACGAGGTGGCAATGCGTAATCCGCGCAAATCCTGCGCCGTCGCGCAGGCCATTGCCTGAGGCACCGCAATGGCCAGACGGCAACGGGCGCAATCCAGTCCGCGCAGTTCGACGATATCGCCACCCATGCCGATGCTGTGATGCTCGGCCAGGACGTTGCGTCCGACGATGCCGATGTCGCACACGCCTTGTTCGATCAGCCCCGGAATGTCGTCGTCGCGTACCAGCAGCAGGTCGATCGGCATGCTTTCGCCGTAGCAGAACAGCTTGTCGCGACTTTGCCGGAACTTCAGGCCGCAGCGCGCCAGCAGATCTTGCGAAAGATCCGCCAGCCTGCCCGACTTTTGCACCGCCACGCGCAAGCGTTCGCGGTCGACCGCGGCGCTCATGCTCGCGACCTCGACGTGGCCTGGCGCGCGCGTCCACGCAAGGCATCGGCGGCGATGGCGGCACGGTAACCGCCATTGCCCCGGGTGAGCGAGCGCGCGACACGGCCGATCGTGGTGACGCTAACCGCGGTGTGCGCGTGGATGTCGCGGTAGGGCATGCCTTGCAGCAGGTACGGCACCACCTGCCAGCGGTCAGTCATGGCCTCCAGTTCGGCCGGCGTGCACAGGTCGCGTAGGAACGCGAGCATCTGCGCCGGCGTACGCAGGGAAAGCAATGCGCGACACAGGTCGTCCTCGGCCGAAGACGCGGATTTTTCCGGATCGAGTTGGCGGCGCTTCATGGTGCAATGTATTAATACGTTAGTACGTTAACGCACAGGATAACCCGGCAAGGCGCAGACCGCAACCCCGGAGAACCGCATGGAAGAAACCGGAATACCGCAGCGGGCTAAGGCGCCGGCCGATGATCAGGCAGTGAGGACGCCCTGCGCGACCAGTTCGCACATGGCATGCACGTCAGCGTCCATCGCGCGGTCGCGACTGATGAAA
>DASTAL010000077.1:0-2812 GCA_035712685.1 Rudaea sp.
GGCACGACGTTGATCTCGGATTTGAGCTTGCGGCGCTTGCGGATGCGTCCGGATACTTGCATGGCGACGACTCTAACGTGTCAAACGGCTACAGCGGGTTAACAGTTTCGGCACACGGATGTGCCGACGCGGCGCGTCGCCTTGCGCGCCGTGACAAACGTGGCGCGGCTTGGCCGCGACCGTTTGTGCGCAAACCGCGGCAGGAGCCCGGTTTTGCGTAATTGAAATGCTGGTTACGCTTCATCCAAATGCGCCTGGCGCTGCAGGATCGAGGAGAATTCCTCCACGAACGTGTCGTAGCGCGTGATGATGCGTTCGACCTTGTTCGAGTAGCGATTGTAGGCCCACACCGCCGGAATCGCCGCGATCAGGCCCATCGCCGTGGCGATCAGCGCTTCGGAAATGCCCGGCGCGACCATGGCAATCGTCGCTTCCTTGACGTTGGCGAGGCCGACGAACGCGACCATGATGCCGGCCACGGTGCCGAGCAGGCCGACGTAGGGGCTGATCGAGCCGACGTTGGCGAGGAATTCCAGGTTCTGTTCGAGGCGGTCGATCTCGCGCGTGAGCGCCACGCGCATGCCGCGCTGCGCGCCTTCCAGGATCGTGCGCGGATCCATCTGCCGGCGCTGGCGCAAGCGTGCGAATTCGCGGAATCCCGCCTCGAAAATGCTCTCGATGCCGGTCACGCGGTCGCCGTTGGCGGTCACATCCCGGAATAATCCCGCCAGATCCGCGCCGGACCAGAAGCGTTCTTCGAAATCGTCGGCGCCCTTCATCGCGCGGTTGAGCACGTTCATCTTGCGGAAGATGATCACCCACGAGAGGAACGAGAACACGAGCAGGATCGCCATCACGACTTTGACGAACAGGCTGGCGTTGAGTGCCAGCTGCAGGACATTGATGCCGTCATTCATGCGGGAAGGAACTCCGAAAGCAGGGAATCGGGTATGCGGCGCGGCTTGTAGCTGGTCGCGTCGATGCAGGCGGCGCGCACGTCGGCTTCGATCAGCAGCACGCCGTCCGCGGGCCGGAGTATACATTGCGCGAAGCGCATCGAGGCCGAACGCCGCGTGAACGCGGTGATGTCCGCGTGCAGCACGTCGTCGAGTCGGGCGGGCGCGAGAAATTTCACCTGCATGTCGGCGACCACGAACAGGACGCCGTGTTCTTCGCGCAGGCGTTGCTGCGCCACGCCGCAGGCGCGCAGCCATTCGCTGCGCGCGCGTTCGAGGAAGCGCAGGTAGGCCGCGTGGTAGACGACGCCGCCGGCGTCGGTGTCTTCCCAATACACGCGCACGGGCCAGGAGAAGACCGGATGCGCGCTCACAGCCCGCCTTCGTCTTGCGGCGCCTCGAACAGATCCGCCCGCTGCTCCCGCTTCGGCGCCTTCAGTCCCAGATGCCGATAAGCCTTGTTCGTGGCCACGCGCCCGCGCGCGGTGCGCATGAGGAACCCCTGCTGGATCAGATAGGGTTCCAGCACGTCCTCGATGGTGCCGCGCTCCTCGGACAGCGCCGCGGCCAGCGAATCCGCGCCGACCGGACCGCCGTCGAAATGCTCGATGATGGTTTCCAGCAGGCGCCGATCGAGGGCATCGAATCCTTCGGCATCGACCTTGAGCATGCCCATGGCGGCGATCGCGACCTCGCGCGTGATCGTGCCGCCGGCCTTGATCTGCGCGTAGTCGCGCACGCGTCGCAGCAGGCGGTTGGCGATGCGCGGGGTTCCGCGCGCGCGCCGGGCGATTTCGTCCGCGCCGTCGTCGGCGCAGGCGATGCCGAGAATCTTCGCCGAGCGCCGCACGATCGCGGCGAGTTCGAACGCAGTGTAGAACTCCAGGCGCTGCACGATGCCGAAGCGGTCGCGCAACGGACTGGTCAGAAGGCCCGCGCGCGTGGTCGCGCCGATCAGGGTGAACGGCGGCAGGTCGAGCTTGATCGAACGTGCGGCCGGACCCTCGCCGATCATGATGTCGATCTGGTTGTCCTCCATCGCCGGGTAGAGGATTTCCTCGACCACGGGCGAGAGGCGATGGATTTCGTCGACGAACAATACGTCGCGTGGCTGCAGGTTGGTGAGCAAGGCGGCCAGGTCGCCAGCGCGTTCGATCACCGGGCCGGACGTGCTGCGCAGGTTCACGCCCAGCTCGTTCGCGATCACGTGCGACAAGGTCGTCTTGCCCAGACCCGGCGGACCGAAGATGAGTACGTGGTCGAGCGCCTCGCCGCGACGCCGCGCCGCCTCGATGTAGATCGAAAGCTGCTCGCGCACGGCCTGCTGGCCGAGGTATTCGTCGAGCTTTTGCGGGCGGATCGAGGCTTCGACGATTTCGTCTTCGCGCGTGGCGGCGGTGGCGATGACGCGGGTGTCGTTCATGCGGCCATTATGGCAGAGCGATCAGATTTCTACTTGCGTTCCCAACTCGATCAGGCGATTGCCGGGAATGCGGAAGAACGCCGTCGCCGAACTCGCGTTGCGCGCGAGGAACGCGAACAGCCTGTCGCGCCACAGCGGCATCCCGGCCCGGTCGGTCGCGACGATGCTTTCGCGACTGACGAAAAACGTGGTGTCCATCATGTCGAAGCCGATGCCCTTGGCAGAGCAGCTTTGCAGCGCAGCGGGAATGTCCGGATCCTCGGCGAAGCCGAAGCGCAGGGTCAAACGGAAGAATTCGTGGCCGAGCGCGGTGATCTCGGTGCGCTCGCCGTATTCGGCCACCGGCGATTCGAGCGTCTCGACCGTGAGCAGCACGTTGCGCTCGTGCAGCACCTTGTTGTGCTTGAGGTTGTGCAGCAGCGCGTTCGGCACC
>DASTAL010000078.1:0-3573 GCA_035712685.1 Rudaea sp.
ATCCATGCCGCGCCCAGCCGCACCCGTTCTTTCCGACCACAAAAGCAGGAAACCGTCATGCCCAGACCCGCCGTCAATGTCGCGGTTCGCGCCGCGCGCGCCGCCGGCGCCATAATCCTGCGCTACATCAACCGCGTCGAAGGGCTTGCGGTCGAGGAAAAATCGCGCCACGACTATGTCAGCGAAGTCGACAAACTCGCCGAGGCCGAAATCGTCAAGGAACTGCGCCGCGCCTATCCCGATCACGCCATCCTCGGCGAGGAAACCGGCAAGACCGGCAAGTCCGACAAGGTGTGGGTGGTCGATCCGCTCGACGGCACGCACAACTACCTGCGCGGATTCCCGCATTACTCCGTGTCCATCGGCTTCATGGACCACGGCGACCTCGTCCACGGCGTGATCTACGATCCGCTGCGCGACGAACTGTTCACCGCCAGCAAGGGCGACGGCGCCTTCGTCAACGACCGCCGCATGCGCGTGAGCAAGCGCGAGTCGCTGGCCGGCGCGCTCCTGTGTACCGGCTTCCCGCCGCGCCAGCACCAGCACCTAGATGCCGAATTCGCGATCTCGCGCGCGCTACTGCGCGAGGCCGACGACCTGCGCCGCACGGGTTCCGCCGCGCTGGATCTGGCTTATGTCGCGGCAGGACGCCTGGACGGCTATTTCGAGCCCGGTCTTCAACCCTGGGACATGGCCGCCGGCTGCCTGCTCGTGCGCGAGGCCGGCGGCAAGTTCTGCGATTTCGCTGGCCGCGACGGGATGCCTGCCAGCGGCAACCTCGTCGCCGGCAACCATCACATTACGGCGGCAATGGTGAAAGTCATCACCGCGAACGCGACGCCGGAGTTGCTGTAAGCAGGATTCCGTTCACCCTGAGCGTTGCGCCGAAGGCGCGGAGTCGAAGGGCTACCGTTTCGACTTCGCTCGCTACGCGAGCTACGCTCAACGCGAACGGCTCAAGGATCAGGGCCTGCGCGCCAACTCCGGATTGTCACGGGTAACCGGCATCAGGTCCTTCTTCGACACGCCCAGCCACAACAGGATCGGGCTCGCGAAGAAGATCGACGACAGCGTGCCGATCACGATGCCGATGATCATGGTCAGGGCGAAGCCGTGCACCGCCGGACCGCCGAGGAAATACAGCGCGATCATGGTGATGCCGGTGAACACCGAGGTGATGATCGTACGGGACAGGGTGGAGTTGATCGCCTTGTTGAGGATCTCGACCGGTTCGCCCTTGCGCGTGGCACGGAACAGTTCGCGCACGCGGTCGAACACGACCACCTTGTCGTTGATCGAGTAGCCGACAACGGCCAGCACCGAAGCGAGCACGGTGATGTCGAATTCGTGCTGGGTGAGCGCGTAGAAACCGATCGTCAACAGCGTGTCGTGGAACTCCGAAGCGATCGCGGCGATGGCGAAGCGCCATTCGAAGCGCACGCCGATGTAGATCATGATGCCGATGATGACGAAGATGACGGCTGTCACGCCGTCGCTCTTGAGCTCGTCGCCGACCTCCGGACCGACGTAGTCGGGATCGCGCGACATGGTCGCGTCGCTGCGCTTGGCCTTGAGCGCGGCCATCACGTCGGCGGCGACCTTGTCGCTCTGCTTGACCGTGCCGGCGCCGGCGTCGGCGGCCTTGTCGCGGCTCGGCTGCAGGCGGATCGAAACCTCGCGCGCGCCGCCCACGCTCTGCACGATGGCGTGGTCGAAGCCGGCGGTGCCGAGCGCGCTGCGCACGTCGCTGATGTCGACGGGCTGTTCGTATTTGACGCTGATCAGGATGCCGCCGGTGAAGTCGAGACCGTAGTTCAGGCCGCGCGTGAAGATCGCACCGATCGATGCGATCACCAGCACCGCGGAAATGACCAGGCTGATCTTGCCCCAGCGCAGGAAGTCGAATGCGGCGTCGTGTTTGAAGATTTCCATGGATCAGGCTCCCGCCGGACGCGCGTGACCGCCGCCGACCGCCAGGCCGCGAAGCTTGCGGCCGCTGTGGATGAGATTGGTGATGGCGTGGGTGACCGTGACCGAGGTGAACATCGAAGTCAGGATACCGATCGCCAGGGTCACGGCGAAGCCCTTGATCGGGCCGGAGCCGAATGCGAACAGGCCGAACGCGGCAAGCAGGTGGGTCACGTTCGCGTCCAGAATCGTCGCCCAGGCCTTGTCGTAGCCGGCGCGGATCGCCGCCAGCGGGGTCAGGCCATTGCGCAACTCCTCGCGGATGCGCTCGCAGATCAGCACGTTCGCGTCGATGGCCATGCCGAGCGTCAACACGATACCGGCGATGCCAGGCATGGTCAGGGTGGCCTGGAACACGCTCAGTACCGCGATCAGCAGCACGAGGTTCAGCACCAGGGCGATGTCGGCGATCAGGCCGAACAGGTGGTAGTAGAGCGCCGCGGCGATCAGCACCGCGAGCAGGCCCAGCAACACCGCGCGGCCGCCCTTCTCGATGTTGTCCTGGCCGAGGCTCGGGCCAATCACGTTCTGTTCGACGATGTCGGCCGGCGCCGCCAACGAGCCGGCACGCAACAGCAGCGACAGTTCGCTCGCGGTCTTGAGACTTTCCAGGCCCGTGGTCTGGAACTTGTTCGAGAACACGCCCTGGATGACCGCGTCGTTGATCACTTCCTCGTTGACCTTGGCGGTGTGGACTTCCTTGCCGTCGACGACCTTGGTTTCCGGAATGCGTTCGATGTAGACCACCGCCATGCGCTTGCCCACGTTCTCGCGCGTGTAGTCGAGCATGCGTTTGCCGCCGAGCGCGTTGAGCGTGACCGATACCGCCGGCTGCCCGGTCTGCGGATCGGGAATCGCCGCCGCGTCGACGAGTTCGTCGCCCCCGACGATGATCTTTTTCTTCAGCACGATCGGCATCGGCTTGCCATCGGGACCCAGGCGCTGCGTGTAGTACAGGCGCGAATCCGGCGGCACGATGCCGGTCTTCGCCGCTTCGAGCGGGTTCGTGTTCTCGTCGACCGCGTGGTATTCCAGCGTCGCCTGCGCGCCGAGGATCTTCTTCGCCTCGGCCGTGTCCTGCACGCCGGGCAGTTCCACCACGATGCGGTTCGCGCCCTGCTGCTGGATCAGCGGCTCGGACACGCCAAGCTGGTTGACGCGATTGCGCAAGGTGGTCAGGTTGCTGGCCACGATCGAGCGCTGCTGTTCCTGCAGCGTGGCTTCGCGGATGCGCGCGACGAGCGCGAAACTCGTCGCCGTGGTATTGCCGTCGACGATCTCCAGCGGCGGCTGGCTCCCGAGTTTCTCGGGCTGGTTCACGTCCTTGGCGATGACGTTGCCGGCGGTCTTGCGGTCCTCGTCCGAACGCAGCACCACGACGATGCCCTGCGCGCCGGCATTCACCGACTCATAGCGGATCTTGGCATTGCGCAGCGCGGTGCGGATGTCGTCGACATAGCGCGCCTGCATCTTGTCGAGCGCCGCCTTCTGGTCGATTTCCATCAGGAAGTGCACGCCGCCCTGCAGGTCGAGGCCGAGCGGCATGCGGTTCGCGCCGATCGCACGCAACCAGCCGGGCACCGTGCTGGCAAGGTTCAGCGCGAC
>DASTAL010000079.1:0-3740 GCA_035712685.1 Rudaea sp.
TGGTCGGTGATTGCCTTGCTCGCGAGCGTGTCCGTGCAGGCGGTCAGCGGGCTGTTCGCCAGCGACGGGATCGACACCGACGGCCCATTCGCCGCGCATGTTTCCGATGTCACCGTGAAGCTGATGAAGCGCGTGCATCACTGGAACGAGAACGTGTTGCTGATCCTGGTCTGCCTGCACGTGGCGGCGGTATTGCTGTATCTCGTCGTCAAGAGCGATGACCTGATTTTGCCGATGCTTTCGGGCCGCAAACGTGTGGCCCAGACGCACGATGTGCGTTTCGTCAGCGCATGGCTTGCGTTCGCATTGTTTGCGGTTTGCGCCGCGACTGTCGCGACGCTGGTCTGCTGGTTCGGTCGGTAATCCTAGCCGGCGATGAAGCGTGCCAGCTGGCTGATCCCGCCGACGGCGAGTTCGACCCACACGGCCAGCACCAGGCAAAGAATCGCGATGCCCAGCGCGGCACGTTGCGCCTTGCGGCCGAGCTTTCCAGCGAGGAATTCGTAACCGAGGCCCGCGCCGAAGAGCAGGGCGCCCATGACGAGGAAGTCCGCTGCACCCCAGTGCCAGCCGTCGCCTGCGGGCTTGTCGCGATCCATGACGGACATGACGAGTGGAACCAGGAGCAGCAAGCAGGTTCCGACGAATGGACGAATCGCGAGGCTCTTCATGGCACTGTTCCGGCAGCGGGAGACGCGGAACATGCTGCGGCGCGATTGTGGAATTATCGAGGCGCGATACCGGCAATCGGGAGAAGGCTTCAGTCGGCTTTGTACTTCTCGTGGCAATCCTTGCAGGCCTCGGCGGTCTTCTTGAATTGCTCCTTCATCGCCGCCGCGTCACCGCCCTTGGCGACTTCCGCCAATGCGCGGGTCTGCTCGACCAGGTTCTTGTCCTTGGCGGTGAAGTCGTCGAAGGTCTTCCAGATGCCGGGCTTGGCGTCGGTGGTCGCGCCCTTGTCCGATCCCTTGGCGAAACCTTCCAGCACCTGCGGCGCGAGGCCGGCGATGCGGTCGGCGCGCAGGGCGAATTCCTGCGCGTCCCAAGCCGTCTTGCCCTTGACCATGGCGGCGAGCGTACCGAAATTCCAGCCGATCATGGTCATGGCCGCCTGGCGGTAGTGGATGACGTGCTCGGGCTTGTGCTGCGCGGTGGCTGGCAGGGCAAGGCCCGCGGCGGCAATGGCGATGGCAAGGGCGGCGGGTTTCATGGGCAGCTCCGTAAGTCCTGTCCCGAAGTGTAACAGCGGGCTGCGCCCTCGTTCACCCCCGAACGTCAGGGGTGGCGCGGCGTTATCATGGTGTCTCCAACCGATGGAGGATTGCCATGAATCGTCTGCTTGCTGCCGTCGTGCTGTCCGGACTGGGTTCGAGCTTTGCGAGCGCGGCGATGGTGACGCGCAACATCGACTACACGGTCGACGGCGCAAAGATGCAAAGCGTGCTCGTCTACGACGATGCGGTGAAGACGCCGCGACCGGGCTTGGTGATGGCGCCGGACTGGCTGGGCATGAATGCGAACCAGATCGCGCTGGCGAAACAGATCGCGGGCAAGGATTATGACATCCTGGTCGCCGACATGTACGGCGTAGCGGTACGGCCGAAAACGCCGGACGAGGCGGGCAAGGCATCCGGCGACATGTACAAGCATCGCGACGAACTGCGCGCACGCGTCAAGGCGGCGCTGGCGCAACTCCAGGCGCAGCAGGACAAGGCGCCGCTCGACGGCAAGCATTGGGGCGCGATAGGGTTTTGTTTTGGCGGCGCGGTCGCACTGGACCTTGCGCGGACCGGCGCGGACATCGCCGGCGTGGCGACGTTCCACGGCAACCTCACCACCGACGATCCGGCCATGGCGAAGAACATCAAGGGCATGGTCTTGGCCATGAACGGCGCCGACGACAGCTTCACGCCGGAATCGGCGATCCTCGGCTTCGAGAAGGAGATGCGCGACGCCGGCGTGGACTGGCAGTTCGTCAACTATGGCGGCGCGGTGCATTGCTTCGCGATTCCGACCGCGGACAACTCGGTCAAGGGCTGCAACTACGACGCGAAAGTGGCGCACCGCGCGTTCGCGCTGATGCACGGGTTCTTCGACGAGGCGTTTGCGAAGAAGTGATGCCGGGCACGCGCATCGCCACGCTGGCGGCACGGGCGTGAACCACGCGTCCGCGCCGCCCGCGCAGCGGCGGCAACTCGGACGGTCGCGCGAGTACACGCTGGCGAGCCTTCCCGAGCGTCTGCGCCGGTGGCATGCGCCGCGCGCGAACCGCTGGGAATACTTGTGCGTCGACGCCGGGCCGCTGGTCGTCGAATGGCTCGACAGCGAAGCAGCGCAGAGCCTGCGCACCGCCGAAAGTTGCTGGATCGCCCCCGGTACGCGTTGGCGCATCGCGTGGCTGGATGCGCGGTCGCGATTCCGGCTGGAGATCCACGCCGACGCCGCGACGGCGGCGAGCACGCCCCAGCCGTTGCGCGCGGCATTGCTCGACGCGGCAGAATCCGCGTACCTCGACGACGAAGCGGCGCTTGTGCGCCTGCTCGCCGGCCTGCGCGCGGGCGAACGCCGGCTCATTCGCGCCGCGTTTGACTTCGATCCCGCATTGCGCGCGGCCATTGTCGAAAGCCACGCGACACTGTGCTGGCATCCGCTGGATGCCGGCCGCGGGCGCGCGACGGCACTGTTGTCGCGTTCGGCGCAGCCGATGGGGTTCGCCGAATACCTGGGCCGCGATCATGCCGTGATCGAAGCGGCATTGGCCGGTGCCTTGCGCGGCGATGCCGAGCGTGAGGCATGGCTGCACAACGTATTGACGCGGCATATGCGCATCGAAGAGCAAGTGCTGTTTCCCGCCTACCTGGATGCGGGCGGCAATGCGGGCTGGGTGCGTGGCTTGTGCAACGAGCACCGGCAGCTCGAGCTTCACCTCGACCGGCTTTCCGAAGCGGAATCGCGGCGTCGTTTCCTGTTGCTGCTCGACGGCCACGACGAAAAGGAAGAGCAGATCGTCTATCCGGATATCCTGGCCGAACTCGGCGATGACGCGCAAGGCCTGGGCCGCCAGGCCATGCTGCTCAGCGTGGCTTGAAGCGCACCTGCACGCGCTGGCCGACGCGCAGCTCGTCGGTGTCGAGCTTGAGGATGCAGATCACGTCGCGCGTGTCCGAGGCTTCCTGCGGGTCTTCGGTGAGCGTGCTCGGGCCGAACACGTCGCCGATGCGCTCGACCGTCGCGGGATACGTCTTGCCGGCACCGTCCTGGGTGACGATGTCGGCGTGCATGCCAACGCTGACCTTGCCGATGAAGGCCTCGTTCAATTCCGCGCGCACGATGCGCGGCGCGTCCGGCAGCAGGGTAAACAACGCAGTGGCGGATTGCGAGGAGACGACATCGGCCAGGTGCGCGTTGCGCGCCACGACGCGGCCTGCCACCGGCGCGCGGATCGCGAGCACGGCGACTTCATGCTTCGCCTGTCTCAGGTGCTGCTGCGCGGCTTCGACCGCGGCGTCGGCCTCGCCGAGCTGCGCGCTCGCCTCGGCCAATGCCTGTTGCGCGTCGTCGGCGGACTGTCCGGTCGCAGCGCCGGCCTTGGCGGCTTCCGCGGCGCGTTCGGCGCGGGGTTTGAGTCCGGCCACCTGCGTGCGCAGCGCCGCCGCACGTGCCGTGGCCTGGTCGAGTTGCGCCTTCGCGATGCCGGCAGTCAGCTCGGCCTGCTTCGGATCGAGTTGCGCGAGCACGTC
>DASTAL010000080.1:0-14099 GCA_035712685.1 Rudaea sp.
TCGATTTCGCGGAATTCGCCCTCGCCGCGCTCGCCGGTGCGCAGCAGCGGCTTGCGCAACCGCGCGGGCGAGTAGTGCTGCATGATCCCGGCCGAACCCTTGGCGCAGAGCACGCCCTTGTTGACCGGATGCGCCGGGTTGCCCTGGATGTAGCGCACGCGCCCGTTCTTCAGGTGCACCTTGATGCCGCAGCGGCAGGCGCACATGTAGCACGTGGTCGTCTTGACCTCGTCGCCCACGGGTTCGTGCAATTTCAGGTTCGCATGCGGCATGCGCGCATGATAACGGATGCGGCGCGGCGCCCTGCATGCCGTACCATAAGGCCATGGACCGCTATGAAAGAATCCTCACGCTGCACCGGATCCTGAAATCCGCGCGCTATCCGGTGCCTTTGGCAAAAATCCTCGACGAACTCGGCTGCTCGCGCGCCACGGCTTATCGCGACATCGCCTTCCTGCGCGATGCGCTCGGCGCGCCGATCGACAGCGAGGGCGACGAGGCGGCGTTCCATTACGCCAGCGCCGAGGCCGAACGCTTCGAACTGCCCGGCCTGTGGCTGACCAGCGAGGAATTGCAGGCGCTGCTTGCGCTCAACGAACTGGTCGGCCGCACGGGCCCCGGAATCCTGGCCAGCGCGCTGGCGCCGTTGCGCTCGCGCATCGACCGGCTGTTGTCGAACCAGACCGACGGACAGAGCTTTCCCATCGAGCGCATCCGCGTGATCGGCTCGGGCACCCGCAAGGTGGATGAGGCGACGTTCCGCCACGTTGCCGGCGCGGTACTCGGCCGACGCCGCCTGAAATTCGATTACCGCGCACGCTCGACCAACGAGGCGACCACGCGCGCGGTTTCGCCGCAGCGCCTGACCCATTATCGCGACAACTGGTACCTGGACGCCTGGGATCACGACCGCGACGCGCTGCGCAGCTTTGCGCTCGACCGCATGGGCCGCGCCAGCGTGCTCGACGAGGCCGCCGAGGATCGCGGCGAGGCGGAATTGAACGCGCACCTGGCGTCGAGCTACGGGATCTTTTCCGGCGCGCCCAAGGCCACCGCGACGATCCGTTTTTCCGCGCACGCCGCGCGCTGGGTCGCCGACGAGCACTGGCATTCGCAGCAGCAGGGCATGCGCCTGCCGGACGGACGCTACGAGCTCAAGGTGCCGTATTCGAATTCGCGCGAATTGCTGATGGACGTGCTGCGCTACGGCCCGGACGCGGAAGTCGTCGCGCCGGTTTCCCTGCGCGAGGAGATGAAGATCATGCTCGGCCTGGCTCTCGGCGCCTACAAATGAACGCGAACGCGAAAACCGTCTCCCTCGTGCTCGGCTCGGGCGGCGCGCGCGGCTACGCGCACATCGGCGCGATCGAGGAATTGCTGGCACAGGGTTTCGACATCCGCAGCGTCGCCGGCGCCTCGATGGGCGCGCTGATCGGCGGCATCTACGCCGCGGGCAAGCTCGACGACTACCGCGACTGGGCGCGCGGCCTGCAGAAATTCGACGTGCTGCGTCTGCTCGACTGGACGTTTCGCGGCGGCCTGATCAAGGGCGACCGCATCATCGGCCGCCTGCGCGAGCTGATCGGCGACGTCCTGATCGAAAACCTGCCGATTCCCTACACCGCCGTCGCGGTCGATATCCTCGCCCAGCGCGAAATCTGGTTCACGCGCGGCCCGCTGTTCGACGCAATCCGCGCCTCGATCGCGATTCCGACCGTGTTCCGCCCGCATCATTACGAAGGCCGCGTGCTGGTCGACGGCGGCCTGCTCAATCCGGTGCCGATCACGCCGACCCTGCGCGATCTCACCGACTGCACGATCGCGGTGGATCTCAACGCCGCGCCGGACGATGCGGATTCCGCGCCGGCGCCGGACGCGAACACCGATCCGGGCCTGCTCGAAACCTTCGCTCGCTCGCTCGATGCCGTGCAGGCCACGCTCACGCGCTTCAAGCTCGCCGCGCAGCCGCCGGACCTGGTCGTCTCGATTCCGCGCAGCGCCGGCGCGTTCTACGAATTCCACCGCGCCGCGGACCTGATCGAACTCGGCCGCGCGCGCACGCGCACGGCGCTTGCGCAATGGCGTGGACATGGCGGCGTGGAAGGCGTGCCGGAGGTTTCCTGAGCCCGTGCCGCCGGCGTTTCCTGCGATAATCGCCGCCTCGATTCACGGATCCCCTCGATGAGCGCGAGCCAGGCCGCGGTGCGTGGCGGCACCAATACGGTGTTGACGGTGCTCGCCGCCGTCAGCTTCTGCCATTTCCTCAACGACCTGATCCAGTCGCTGCTGCCGGCGATCTATCCGCTGCTGAAGACGCGTTATGCGCTGGATTTCGGCCAGATCGGCCTGCTTACACTCACCTACCAGATCACCGCTTCGCTGTTGCAACCGCTGGTGGGCTGGTACACGGACCGCCGGCCAACACCGTATTCGCTGGCGATCGGCATGGGCTTCACGCTGTCCGGATTGCTGTTGCTCGCACTGGCGACGAATTTCACGGTGCTGCTGCTCGCCGCGGGACTGGTCGGCACCGGTTCGTCGGTATTCCATCCGGAATCCTCGCGCATCGCGCGCCTGGCCTCGGGTGGGCGCCATGGTTTCGCGCAGTCGTTCTTCCAGGTCGGCGGCAATCTCGGCTCGGCGGCGGGACCCTTGCTCGCTGCGTTCATCGTGCTGCCTTACGGCCAGCACAGCATCGCCTGGTTTTCCATCGCCGCGCTGACCGCAATCGTGCTGCTCGTGCGCGTCGGCCGCTGGTACCGCGAGCACATGCGCGCGCGTGCGCAGGCGCCGGCGCACGAGGTCGCGCACGGATTGCCGCGCGGGCAGGTGCGGCGCGCGATCGCGGTGCTGCTGGCACTGATTTTCTCCAAGTATTTCTATCTCGCCAGCCTGTACAGTTATTACACCTTCTACCTGATCGAGCGTTTCCATGTCGACGTGCAAAGTTCACAAATATACTTGTTCGTGTTTCTCGGCGCAGTCGCACTTGGCACCCTGATCGGCGGACCGGTCGGCGACCGCATCGGGCGCAAGTACGTGATCTGGGCGTCGATCCTGGGCGTGCTGCCGTTCACCCTCGCCCTGCCGCACGTCGGCCTGTTCTGGACGGTCGTGCTCAGCGTGGTGATCGGACTGATCCTGTCGAGTGCGTTCTCGGCGATCCTGGTCTACGCGCAGGAATTGCTGCCCGGCAAGGTCGGCATGATCGCGGGATTGTTCTTCGGCTTCGCCTTCGGCATGGGCGGCCTCGGCGCGGCCCTGCTCGGCGAACTCGCCGACCATCGCGGCATCGAGTACGTGTACCAGTTGTGCGCGTGGCTGCCGGCGATCGGCTTGCTGACGGTGTTCCTGCCGGACTTGCACCGGCGCGCGGCGTATTGAATGCAGATGCAAGAGCTTCCGTGCGTCCTGCGGACGCCCGGGTAACTCGCCAAGGCCAAGCTTCCGTGCGTCCCGCGGACACCCGGGTGACTTTCTTTTCTCGTGAAAAGAAAGTCACCAAAGAAACACGTCAGAGCGGGCTCAAGCCCTGCGGAGGAGCTTCACGCAGGGCCGTTGGCGCATGCAGCCACCGTTTCGAATTCTTCCGCTCAGGATCGCGGCGCCGCGGTTCGCATGCAAGAATCGGCGGAAAGTGAAAATTTCCCAGGCTACCGCTTCATCGCATTGAAGAATTCGTCGTTCGACTTGGTGTTCTTCATCTTGTCGAGCATGAATTCCATCGCCGCCAGCTCGTCCATCGGATGCAGCAGTTTGCGCAGGATCCAGATCTTCTGCAGCATGTCCGGCTCGATCAGCAGGTCCTCGCGGCGGGTGCCGGAACGGTTGATGTTGATGGCCGGATAGACGCGTTTTTCCGAGATGCGCCGGTCCAGGTGCACTTCCATGTTGCCGGTGCCCTTGAACTCCTCGTAGATCACCTCGTCCATCTTCGAGCCGGTTTCCACCAGCGCCGTGGCGAGGATGGTCAGCGAGCCGCCTTCCTCAACGTTGCGCGCGGCGCCGAAGAAGCGCTTCGGGCGTTGCAGCGCGTTCGCGTCGACGCCGCCGGTCAACACCTTGCCGGACGACGGCACCACGGTGTTGTAGGCGCGGGCGAGGCGCGTGATCGAATCGAGCAGGATGACCACGTCCTTCTTGTGCTCGACCAGGCGCTTGGCGCGCTCGATCACCATCTCGGCGACCTGCACGTGGCGCACGGCGGGCTCGTCGAACGTGGACGAAATCACTTCGGCGCGCACGCCGCGCTGCATTTCGGTGACTTCTTCCGGGCGCTCGTCGATGAGCAGGATGATCAGGTGCACGTCGGGATAGTTGTGCACCAGCGCCTGCGCGACGTTTTGCAGCATCATGGTCTTGCCGGCCTTGGGCTGCGACACGATCATGCCGCGCTGGCCGCGTCCGACCGGCGCGATCAGGTCGAGGATGCGTCCGGTGATGTCCTCGGTCGAACCGTTGCCGCGCTCCAGGTGGAACATCTTGCGCGGGAACAGCGGCGTCAGGTTCTCGAACAGGACCTTGTTCTTGGACGCTTCCGGCGGTTCGCCGTTGATCGTGTCCACGCGCAGCAGGGCGAAGTAACGTTCGCCTTCCTTCGGACTGCGCACGCGGCCGGTAATGTAGTCGCCGGTGCGCAGGTTGAAGCGGCGGATCTGCGAGGGCGAGACGTAGATGTCGTCCGGGCCGGCGAGATAGGACTCGTCCGGGCCGCGCAGGAAGCCGAAGCCGTCCTGCAGGATCTCGAGCACGCCCTCGACGCTGACGCCGCCGCCGGCGCGGGCGTGCGCCTTCAGGATCAGGAAGATGATGTCCTGCTTGCGCGCGCGCGCGACGCCTTCCTGGATGCCCAGTTCGTCGGCCATCTTGAGCAGCAGGTGCGCCGGTTTGCGCTTGAGGTCGTTGAGATCGATCAGCGGACCGTCGCCGCCGCCGTTCTTGGATTCGTCGTACTCCTCGTCTTGCGGCAGCTGGAAGCGCTGCGGGTTGCGATCGCCGCCGCCGCCACCGCCACCGCGGTTGCGGTCGCGCCCGCGGTTGCGGCCGTGGCGGCCCTGCGGACGATTGCCGCCCTGGCGCTGCTCGCCGCCGGCGTTTTCGCCACCGGTTTCGCCGGCCGGCGGATTCGCCGCGGCGTTCGCGTTGTCGCTGGTTTGGGTTTCGCGCGGCTTGGATTCGGCGCGCGCATCGGTGGAACGGCTTTCGCCGGAATCTTTGTTATCGGGTTCGGACACGGACAGGCCTCGCAGGGCGCCGTTAAAGGACGGGTTTGGAATGAAGAATCGGAGAGGGCGGGCCGGGCGAACGCCCGGCAGGCCGAGTTAACTTAACACCATTTGCCTGCGCATGCCAAGCGCAGGCCGGACTGTATTTTTAGCTTTTTTTGCGAATTACACAAGACCAGAGAATCCGGACCGGATCAAATGGTCTTGTCGATGAGCTGGGTGAGCTGGGTCTTGCTGACCGCGCCGATCTGGGTCGCCTCGACCTTGCCGTCCTTGAAGATCATCAGGGTCGGAATGCCGCGCACATTGTAGTTGCGCGGGGTCTTCTGGTTGTGGTCGATGTTGATCTT
This sequence comes from Rudaea sp., assembly GCA_035712685.1. GTDB lineage: Bacteria > Pseudomonadota > Gammaproteobacteria > Xanthomonadales > Rhodanobacteraceae > Rudaea. Next base: position 5,576 of record DASTAL010000080.1, read on the forward strand.
GGCCACCTTCAGCTTGCCCGAATAGCTTTGCGCCAGTTCGTCGAGAATCGGTGCGATCATCTTGCACGGGCCGCACCATTCCGCCCAGAAATCGACCAGCACGGGCTCGCTGGACTTGAGCACCTGCTCTTCGAATTGGTCGTCGCTGATCTGGGCAATGGCTGCGCTCACGGTGTTCTCCACGGGTGGTTTGGGGATTGCGGCGGCATCGCGGCCGCGCTTGGGGTATACTTGTTCGGGTTGCGCGGCGTCTCCGCGCGCGGGTTCCGCCGGGGGTGCTTCATTTGAACCCAAGCGGCGGTTCCAATCAAGCGGCGATCCCGATCAAGTTGGGCCACTCGCCCCATCATTCAAGCCGGGCGCGACACCGGCGTATTACTTAGGCCCGGAGCGGCCATTTCTTTCATGTCCGAGCAACAACCTCTTACCGACATCTTCTTCGACAGCTTCGAGCTGCATCCCAACCTGCTTTCCGGCCTGCACGCCTCGGGCTTCACCCGTTGCACGCCGATCCAGGCCCTTACCCTGCCGCTGGCGCTGGCTGGCCGCGATGTCGCGGGGCAAGCGCAGACCGGTACCGGCAAGACCGGTGCCTTCCTGGTCGCGATCATGCAGCGCCTGCTCACGCGCCCGGCGTTTGCCGAACGTACCGCGGCCGATCCGCGCGCGTTGATCATTGCGCCGACGCGCGAACTGGCGATCCAGATCGACAAGGATTTCAAGAACCTCGGCCGCGACACCGGCCTGAAATCCGCGCTGATCTACGGCGGCGTCGACTACGACAAGCAACGCGAACAATTGCGCGGCGGCGTCGACATCATCGTTGCCACACCCGGGCGCCTGCTCGATTACTACAAGCAGCACGTGTTCTCGCTCGCCGCGGTCGAGATCATGGTGATCGACGAGGCCGACCGCATGTTCGACCTCGGCTTCATCAAGGACGTGCGCTTCATCCTGCGCCGCCTGCCCGATCGCACGCGCCGCCAGTGCATGCTGTTCTCGGCGACGCTCTCGCACCGCGTGCTGGAGCTTGCCTACGAGCACATGAACGAGGCGCAGAAACTCACCGTCGAAACCGACAACGTCACCGCCGACCGCGTGCGCCAGGTGATCTATTTCCCGGCCAGCGAAGAAAAGCTGCCCTTGCTCATCAACCTGCTCTCGCGCATCGATGCGCACCGCAGCATGGTCTTCGTCAACATGAAGGTGGCGGCGGAAAAAGTCGCGCGGCGCCTGGAAAAACATGGCTTCCGCGTCGGCATGCTCTCGGGCGACGTGCCGCAAAAGAAGCGCCAGAGCCTGCTCGGCAAGTTCCAGCGCGGCGAAATCGAAATCCTCATCGCGACGGACGTAGCCGCGCGCGGCCTGCACATTCCCGACGTCACCCACGTGGTCAACTACGATCTGCCGATGGATGCGGAGGACTACGTGCATCGCATCGGCCGCACGGCCCGTCTTGGAGCGGACGGCGACGCGATCAGCTTCGCCTGCGACATGTACGCGCAGGGCCTGCCCGACATCGAGGCCTACATCGGCCAGAAGATCCCGGTCGCGCGCGTGGAACCGGAACTGCTCGTGATTCCACCACCGCGTGCTCCCGTCGCTGCCGCCGAAGGCGGCGACGGCGAATCGAACATCGATACCTCGGCGCGCAAACCGCACGCGCCGAAATCGCGTCACGGCGATGCGCGTCATGGCGAAATCCGGCGGCCGCGTCGCGACGGCCCGCGCGAACATGCGCACAAACCAGCCGCCGTGCCGACACCCGCAAATCCGCCGGCAACCGCTGCTGCGCCGGCATCGACGAACGCCGATGGCTCGCCGCGCAAGCGCCGCCGCCGTGGCGGTCGCGGACGCGGTCGTGGCGAGGGTGGGGATGTCTCCGTGCGCAGCCGCGAAGGCAACGGCGCCGTGGCGGAGAAGCGACCGCGCGGCCACCAACCGGTGCCGACCACGCCGGCTACCGCGCCGCCTCCGGCCGAGCACAAGAAGCCCGGATTCTTCCGCCGCCTCGGCAATCTGTTCAAGCGTTCCTGAGCGCATGCTGCTAAAGTCTGTGGCGGGATTTATCGTTGCCGCCGCATGCTTGCATCACTGACCCACGCTGATCACGCCCGCGTCTCGCGTCTGGCCGCGCTCGCGGCCTGCGCATTCTTCGCGCTGATCTGCCTGTGGTTGCTGGTGCGCCTGGCCTGGCTGCTGGTGCCGCAGGGCGACGACAGCGTTGCGTCCGCGCCGGCGGTGCCCGCGCCGGCGGCGGTGCCGGTGCAATCGGTGGGCAAGTGGCATCTGTTCGGCAATCCGCAAACGATCGCGGTGTTGCAGCAGATGCGCAATGCGCCGGCGACCACCCTCAAGCTCACCCTGCGCGGCACGCTGGCGACCGACGATGCGCACGACGGCATCGCCATGATCGAGGACGAGCACGGCGGCGAGCGCGCCTACAAGGTCGGCGACGCCGTCGTCGGCAATGCGAAACTCGCCGCGGTGTACGCCGATCACGTCGTGCTCGAGCACGAGGGCGTGGCCGAAACGCTGAGCCTGCCGCGCGCGGAACAGCACGCGCCGCCGCTGCCGCCGGCCAACCAGGCGAATCTTGCCGTAGCGACCGGTGCGCGTGCCTCGAGCATCCCGCCAAACTATGCGCCGCCGCAGTTGGGCGGCAACCTGGATTGGAACGCGGCGCAGGCCAAGCTGCGCATGGATCCGGCCCAGCTCGCCAAGCAGGTTCATGTCGAGCCCGTGTTCGAGAACGGCAAGATCGCCGGCGCGCGCCTGTCCGGCGGCGGCGACGTGGCCAAGCTGATGAGCCAGGCCGGGCTCAAGCCCACCGACCTCATCACCGCGATCAACGGCCAGTCGCTGTCGGCGGTGTCCAATCCGCAGCAATTCATGGACAATCTGGCCGGAGCCGGCAGCGTGTCGGTGACGGTGTTGCGCAATGGCAAGCCGGCCACGCTCACGGTGAGCCTGCACTGAGCAAGCACCTACTTCCAGAGAAACAGACAATGACGCGATTCCTCGTTGCCGCCGTGCTTGCCCTTGCCGCGACGCTTGCCTGTGCGCAGCCCAGGGCATCCGCCACGGCAGCGCCCGCGGCCAATCCGCCGGGCACGCACACGCTGAACATGAAGGATGCCGACATCCAGGCGCTGATCGCGACGGTGTCGGAAATCACCGGCAAGAATTTCATCGTCGGCCCGAACGTGCAGGGCAAGGTCACGGTGGTTTCGGCGCGACCGATGAAGCCGGACGAAATCTACGACGTGTTCCTGTCGGTGCTGCGCGTGCATGGCTACGCGGCGATCCCTTCGGGCAGCATGATCAAGATTGTGCCCGAGGCAGTGGCGCAGCAGGACGGTTCCGGCGGCCTCAACGGCACGCACCAGCACGAGACGGATGAACTGGTCACCCAGATCGTGCCGGTCAAGCACGTTTCGGCGACCGAACTCGTGCCGATCCTGCGACCGCTGATGCCGCAGGGCGCGCAACTGATCGCGCATCCGGCCTCGAATTCGCTGGTCATCTCCGACCGCGCCGGCAACGTCGAGCGCATGATCAGCATCATCCAGCGCATCGACACGGTGTCGGATTCCGGCGTCGACGTGATCCCACTGCAGCACGCGAGCGCCGCGGAAGTCGCGCGCATCCTGAGCCAGCTCTCCGACACCAAGGGCGTGGACAGCGCCGATCAGCCGCGTGTGTTCGCCGACGAACGCACCAATTCGATTTTGCTTTCCGGAGGAAAGAGCGGTCGCCTGCGCCTGCGTGCGCTGATCGCGCATCTGGACACGCCGATCGCGGATGGCGGCGAAACCCAGGTCGTGTATCTGAACTATGCGAACGCGAAGGACCTGGTGCCCATCCTCGAAGGTGTCGCCGCGACGCTCACCGGCGATGCGCCGCCGAACGCAAAAACCGCCGCGGGCGCCGCGACGGGAAGCGCGTCGTCGGGCAGTTCGACGGCGACGATCCAGGCCCACGAAGGCGACAATGCGCTCGTGATCAGTGCGCCGCCGGCCGTGTTCCGCTCGCTGCAGGCGGTGATCCGCCAGCTCGACATCCGCCGCGCGCAAGTGCTGATCGAGGCGGTGATCGCTGAAGTCTCGGATGAGACCGCGAACGAACTCGGCATCCAGTGGCAGGTTCCGATCGGCGACAAGAGCCATGTTGTCGGCGGCACCAATTTCACCGGCAACACCCCGGGCAACAACATCTTCAACGTCATCGGCGGATTGAATGCGTCGGGCGGGCCGCAGAGCACGGTTGGCAACGGTTTCAATCTCGGCTACCTGGAATCGATCACGCTCAATGGCAAGCAATTGCTCAGTCTCGGCGGCCTGGTCTCGGCGCTGCGCAGCAACGGCAAGAACAACATTCTGTCCACGCCCTCGGTCATGACCCTGGACAACCAGGAAGCGATGATCAAGGTCGCGCAGGAAGTGCCCTTCGTGACCGGTTCCTACACCACGAATACCGGCTCGAACGGCAGCGCCTCCGGCAACACGACCGGCATCGGCAATCCGTTCCAGACCATCCAGCGCAAGGATGTCGGCCTGACCCTCACGGTGACCCCGCACATCAATTCCGGCGACACGGTGCGCCTGGACATCCATCAGGAAGTCTCCAACCTGCTGCCGCCGGTGCAGGGCGCGGTCGACCTCGTCACCAACAAGCGCGAGATCAAGACCACGGTGATGGTCAAGGACGACTCACTGCTCGTGCTCGGCGGGTTGATCTCGGACAACGTCAAGGACAGCGTGCAGAAGGTGCCCGCATTGGGCGACATCCCGCTGATCGGCAACCTGTTCCGCTACCGCAGCAACGACCACACCAAGCAGGACCTGATGGTGTTCCTGCACCCGAAGATCCTGCGCGACGCCGCGACCGAGGCCGCCGTTTCCGGCGCGAAGTACAACTTCCTGCGCACCGAGCAGTTGCAGATGCGCGAGAACAGCGAAACGATCACGCCGCGCGGCCAGCAGCCGATGCTGCCGGAAGTGCACGATTTCCTGAAATCGCCGGCGTTGGACGTGGCCCCCAAGGATTCGGGAAACGCGCATCCGTGACCGCACATCCGCCGCGGCCGAGTTTCGGCTTCGCCCGCCGCAACGGCGCCACGTTGATCGCCTGGCGTGAGGACGCGGCCGAAATCGCCTGGCGCGATGGCGTCAAACCCGAGGTACTGAGCGAACTGCAACGTCATCTGCGCACGCCACTGAAACTCGTGCGCTACGACGCAGCGGGCTACGAGCGCCTGCTGCGCGAATTGTATGAACAGGGCGAAGACGCCAGCGCGATGGTGGCCGACTTCGGCGACGAGTTGGACCTGAAAACCCTCGCCGACGAATTGCCCGAACCGGAAGATTTGCTCGAATCCGAGGACGACGCGCCGATCATTCGTTTGATCAACGCGCTGCTCACCGAAGCGGTGAAGGAAGGCGCGAGCGATATCCACATCGAGCCGTTCGAGAATCGTCTCGTCGTGCGTTTTCGCATCGACGGCGTGCTGCGCGAGGTGCTGGCGCCGCAGAAGGCGATCGCGAGCGCCGTGGTGTCGCGCATCAAGGTCATGGCGCGGCTCGACATTGCCGAGAAACGCCTGCCGCAGGACGGCCGCATCGGCTTGAAGATCGCTGGGCGTCCGGTCGACGTGCGCGTGTCGACGATTCCCGCCGGCCACGGCGAGCGCGTTGTGCTGCGCCTGCTCGACAAGCAGGCCGGCAAGCTCGACCTCAAACAACTTGGCATGGCGCCGGACACGCTGGAATTGTTGAGCGAGACGATCGAGCGTCCACACGGCATCCTGCTCGTCACCGGCCCCACGGGTTCGGGCAAGACCACCACGCTGTACGGATCGCTGCTCCAGCTCAACGACGCCAGCCGCAACATCATGACCGTGGAAGACCCGATCGAGTACTACATCGACGGCGTCGGCCAGACCCAGGTCAACACGAAAGTGGAGATGACGTTTGCGCGTGGCCTGCGCGCGATCCTGCGCCAGGACCCGGACGTGGTCATGATCGGCGAAATCCGCGACCTGGAAACCGCGCAGATCGCGGTGCAGGCTTCGCTCACCGGACACCTGGTGCTCTCGACCCTGCACACGAACTCGGCGATCGGCGCAGTCACGCGCCTGCGCGACATGGGCGTCGAACCGTTCTTGCTCTCGTCTTCACTGATCGGCGTGCTCGCCCAGCGTCTTGTCCGCGTACTCGATCCCGCGACACGCGAGGCATATGCCGCCACGCTGCGCGAACTCGCCGCGTTCGGCAAACCCGCCGACACCCGCGCGAATCTGTACCGACCCACGGCACAGGCGGCCGGCCGCCACGGTGGTTACCGCGGCCGCACCGGCATCTACGAATTCGTGCCGGTCGACGAGGAACTGCGCCGCCTGATTCATGCCAATGCCGCTGAAGCCGAGATGGAACGCCACGCGCGCACGCGCACGCCGAGCATCCTCGAAGACGGCTGGCGCAAGTGCGTCGCCGGCATCACCAGCGCCGAGGAAGTGCTGCGGGTGACGCGCGAAGAATGAGACTTTGATTCCAATCACCGAGGGGAGCACCGGATGAGCCTTGCCGCCAAACTCACGCGCCACAAATCGGTCGAGGCCCTGCAGGCCGAACTCGGCTCGCGCCGCGATTTCCGCCGCGTGCTCGGTGTGTGGCAGCTCACCGCAATAGGCCTCGGCGGTATCATCGGCGTCGGCATCTTCGTGCTTGCCGGGCAGCAGGCCGCGGCGAACGCGGGACCGGCGGTGGCATTGAGCTTCATCATCGCCGGCATCGCGAGCACGGCGGCGGCGCTGTGCTACGCCGAATTCGCCGGTCTCATCCCGGTCACCGGCAGCGCCTACACCTACGGCTATGCGGTGCTCGGCGAATTGCCGGCCTGGCTGATCGGCTGGGACCTGCTGCTCGAATACGCCCTCATCGTCGCCGCCGTCGCCAGTGGCTGGTCGGGCTACGTGGTCAACCTGCTCGCCGCGTTCGGCATCCATCTACCCGTTGCCCTGCAAGGCGCGCCGGGCACGGGCGAGGGCCATGCTTTCAATCTCGTTGCCGCGATCGCCGCGTTTGGCGTGGCGGTATTGCTCACGCTGCGCACCGAATGGGGCGCGCGCTTCAATACCGTGATCGTCGCGGTCAAGGTGGTCGCGGTGGTGCTCGTGATCGGCGTCGGCGCGATGTACGTCGATCCCGCGAACTGGCATCCGTTCGTGCCGGATCGCGTGATCGGCGCGGACGGCGTCGGCCACTTCGGCTACAAGGGCATCGCGACCGCGGCGGCCGTCGTGTTCTTCGCCGTGTTCGGCTACGACACCCTGACCACGGCGGCGGAAGAATCGAAGAATCCGCAGCGCGACCTGCCGCGCGCGATCCTGCTCTCGCTCGGCATCTCGATGGCGCTGTACATCGCCATCACCCTGGTGATCACCGGCATGGTGTCGTACACGCAGCTCGGCAACGATGCCCCGGTTGCGATGGCGTTCGAGGCGCGCGGCATGAAGTGGATCGGCGCGGCAATCTCGGCGACCGCGATCGCGAGCATCCTGTCCGTGATCTTCGCCTTCATGCTCGCCGCCGCGCGCATCTGGTTTGCGCTGTCGCGCGACGGCCTGCTGCCGGCGTGGTTCGCGCACACGCATCCGCGCTACGGCACGCCGCACCGCACGACGCTGGCGCTGGGCGCGTTCACGGCGCTGGTCGCCGGCTTCTTCCCGATCGGCGAGGTCGCCAAGCTCGTCAACATCGGCGTGCTCTCGGCGTTCATCGTCATCTGTGCTTCGGTGATCGTGCTGCGCCGGCGCAAACCCGACCTGCCGCGCTCGTTCCGCACGCCGTGGGTGCCGGCGGTACCGCTGATCGGAATCCTTTTCTCGATCTGGCTGCTGTCGGAACTCGCCGCCGTGACGTGGATGGTGTTCCTGCTCTGGGTGGCGATTGGCCTCGTCATCTATTTCGCCTACGGCATTCGCAAAAGCAAGCTCGCGGGTAGCGCCTGACGTAAACTGGCGGCATGCCCGCCTTCGCCTACCAAGCCCTCGACGCCGCCGGCAAGACCCGCCGCGGCGTGCTGCAGGGCGACACCGCGCGCAGCGTGCGCGCGAGCCTGCGCGAGGACGGCCTCAATCCGCTCGAAGTGACGCCGGTCGCCGCGGCGCGCGCGCAACGCACGCTGTTCCGGCATGGCTTGAGCGGTGCGCAACTGGCGCTGCTCACGCGCCAGCTTGCGACCTTGCTGAAGGCCGGACTGCCGGTGGACGAGGCGCTCGCCGCGCTGGCCGAACAGAACGAGGACGAGCGCACGCGCACGCTGGTGGTGAGCCTGCGCGCCAAAGTCATGGAAGGATCGAGCCTCGCCGCGGGCCTGGCCGATGCGCCGGAAAGTTTCCCGGAAATCTACCGCGCCTCGGTCGCGGCCGGCGAGCAGTCCGGCAAGCTCGATCAGGTGCTGGCGCGGCTCGCCGATTATTCCGAGGCGCGCGATGCGCTCAATCAAAAGGTCTGGGCCGCGC
>DASTAL010000081.1:0-1204 GCA_035712685.1 Rudaea sp.
AGCAAGCCAAATGCCGTTCGCGCGCTTACCGGCCGGCTTTCGAGGCGGCAGCGCCCGGATTTGCACTTTCCCCCGGCGACGTGGAATTCCAGGCGAACCACTGCATGTTCCCGCATTGCCCGCAAATGTACGCTCTTACCGAGTCCGCGGCCCATGGCAAGCGGTACATCTCGTCGTCCATCGTGCGCAACGCGTATTCGCGAATGCGGAACGCATTGCCGCCGCAATGCGGACAGCGCAATGCCACGCCTCGATGCTCGCACGGTCCGGCTTCAGTGGCGGCCATTGCACATGCTCCAGATCTGATCCGGGTGTGTCCGGTTACGCTTTGCCAGCGCGCTTTCCGACGCTGCCGGCAACGCCCGCGTCACGATGGCGCCGGCGTTCGAGCGCGTCCTCGTTCAACACCGAGCGGGCAAGGACGAAGACGTGTTCGGCGAGCGCGCCGATGATGTCATCCGTCGTCACGATGCCGATCAGCGCGGATTGCGCGTCAATCACAGGCACGCGGCGAATGCCGTGCTGGCGCATCATTTCCATCACGTCCAGCAAGTCGTGGTTGCCGTGGCACGTCGCCGGGGCGCCGGACATCGCCTCGGAAACCGGCACGGTGCGAGGATCCCTGCCGGACGCGACGATCCGCGTTACGATGTCGCGGTCCGTGACGATGCCGATGGGTTCGCGCTTGCCGTCACGCGTGACGACCAAGGCGCCAATGTCCTGATCGTGCATCAGTTGCGCGGCTTCCGAAATCGATGCGTCCGGCCCGATGCAGACGACGCGCTGCGAGCAGATATCGGCGATGCGCATGGCTTTTCCCCGTCGGCGGATAGGCGCGATTCTCGGCAAAGCAGGCATCCGGCATCTTGATCTTGATCAAGTGCCGGCAGTGCCTTCACGGGTCAGTGACGCATGAACAATGGCAGCGTCACGTGCTGAAGGACGTGGCGCGTGACGCCGCCGAAGAACCATTCGCTGGAACGCCCCGTGCCGTACGCGCCCAGAACGAGCAGATCCGCGAAGATCTGCGCGGCGCCGGCGAGCAAGACGGCCCCGGCATCGTCGGCGCGACCTCGCATATCGAAATGCTCGCAACGCAGACCATGCCGCCCCAGGAATTCATCGGGTTCGATCCGGTCGATCGCCCCCGTCGCATCGGCATCGTCGACGCGCAGGATGGCAATGCGTCTTGCCTGTTGTAGCA
>DASTAL010000082.1:0-6786 GCA_035712685.1 Rudaea sp.
CGCCGCCGTGTTCGCCGAGAACGTGTTCCGCCTGCCGCACGAATGGCATGTCGTGCCGTCAGTGCGCCTGGAACGCGAGCAGGTGAACATCGACGAGACGATCAAGCCGCCCGCGCTCAACCGCGGCCTCGTCGATCGCTCGGTGAGCCACAACGTGCCGCTGTTCGGCATCGGCGTGGGCAACGACTTCGGCCACCTCAACGAGAGCTACTTCAACGTCTCGCAGGGCTGGCGCCCGGTGCGCTACTTCGACATCGCCTCGCCGTTCGGCAGCACCAATTCCGGGCCACTGAACGACCCGAGCCCGACCCATGTACTCAACTACGAACTCGGCGTGCACGGTACGCCGCTGCACGGTTTGTTCTACGACGTCAGCGTGTTCCAGGTGAACGTCAAGGATCGCATCGAATCGCAGCAGATCGCGAACGCGCCGCTGGGCAACACCATCAACGTCAACACCGGCGACACGCGCAGCCGCGGTTTCGAGGGCGAGGTGTCGTACGACTTCCTGCAGGCGCGCGACCTGCATACGGCGCAACATCTGTCCGTATTCGCGAACCTGACCGTGCTCGATGCCACGTTCACCTCGACCATCAACCCGGCCAACCTCGGCAACACGCCGGCGTTTTCGCCGAAGTACCTGGCCCGCGCCGGCATCACGTACCGCGAGGACAAGCACCTGAAGCTCGCGCTGTCGGCGGTTTCGGTGGCCAGCCAGTACTACTCGGACGCGAACGTCGCCGCGGGCGCGCCGTTCCTGACGCCGGCGAAGGTGCCCTCGTACGCGGTCGCGGATTTTTCCGCGGACTACTGGGTGCTGCCGCAACTGCGCCTGCTCGGCGGGGTTTCGAACATCACCGACAAGCGCTACTACTCGCGCGTGTTCTTCTCCGGCGGCATAGAACCGGCTCCCGGCCGAAGCGTTTACGCGGGATTTGCCTACGAGTTTTAACGATCCGCGACAGGCCGGATGCCGCTATGCTAGGCATCCGGCCCTTCCCTCCTCCCGCGCATGAAACCGCTGCGTCCGCAACTGCGCGGACTGATCTTCAAGCTCACCGTCTTCTACGTACTGCTGTCGTTGCCCTGCCTGGTGCTGGTGGAGACGGGACTGCTCACGTTCGAGTTCAATCGCTTCATGGCCGGCGTGGAATCCGGCGCCCTGGTGCGCGGCACGCAAAGCGCCGCCGCCGATCTCGCCCGGCACTGGCCGAACGCGGACGCGGCAGCGAACCTCGACTTGTGGACCGATGCGCTGGTGTTGCGCATGCAGCGCCCGTACGGCGGCCTGTTGGCGCAGAATTCCTTCATCCTCACCGAACTTTCGTCCGCGCCGCTTGCCGCTGCCGTGCTCGACAGCACCGGTCGCACGCTGGCCAGCGCGCCGGCGAACGCGGCGTGGCAGCCGGCGTTGCCGACGCCCGATTCCGTCGCCTGGCGCGACCTGGCCGCCCAATCGGGCCGGCTGCTCGGGATCGCCGACAGCCCGTGGCGGGTGCGCCGCACGTTGGCGCCGATCCGAAACGAAGATGGACGCCTTTACGGCTATGTGCTGGTGGAATTGCGCCTGCCGGTGCCGTGGCACCGCTTCCTGCTCGATGCCAGCCTGGAATGGCCGATCGTGCTCGGTTACCTGATCCTGTTCGGCGCGGCGTCGTCGTTCTTCCTCGCCACCTGGGTCACGCGCCGGCTCAACCGCGTGGCGCACGCTGCCGCCGCATGGAGCGGGGGGGATTTCTCCGAACGCATCGGCGACGCCTCGCGCGACGAACTTGGGCGCCTGTCCGCCCTGCTCGACGACATGGCATTGCAGCTCAAGGACCTGCTGCGCTCGCGCGCGCAGCTGGCCACGCTGGCCGAACGCCAGCGCCTGGCGCGCGACCTGCACGATACCGTGAAGCAGCAAGCCTTCGCGCTGAACCTGCAACTGGCCACACTGCGCCGCCAGCTCGGCGCGCATCCGGAAAGCCAGCGCCTGGAACAGGCCGAGGCGCTGAGCGGGCAGATCCAGCGCGAACTCGGGCAATTGCTCGATGAACTGCGTGCCGGCGACGCCGAACTGCCGTTCGTCGAACGCCTGCGCGCGCGCGCGCAGGCCTGGTCGCAGACCAGCGGCGTGAAACTCGATATGCAGCTGGACGATGTTCCCGTGCCGCCGGCCGCAGCCGCGGAAAACCTGCTGCGCATCGTCGATGAAGCGCTGGCCAACGTGTTGCGGCACAGTGGCGCCACCCGGGTGACGTTGAGCTTGCGCCACGACGCAACGGACGCACAACTGGTCATCGCCGACAACGGCCGCGGCGCGGAGGCGTCGTTGCACTCCGGCATGGGCCTTGCGAACATGCGCGAACGTGCCGGCGCGTTGCCGCGAGGCCGCTTCGAATTCGACAGCGCCGCCGCGCAGGGCACGCGCATCCGCATTGTGTTTTCCACCGCCGAGGATCGTCCCGCATGAACGCTCCCGCCATCCGCGTCGTCATCGCCGACGACCATGTGCTCGTGCGCCAGGGCATCCGCGCCTTCCTCGACACGCAGACGGACCTGGCCATCGTCGCCGAAGCCGAAGATGCCGACGGCGCCGTATCCGCCTGCACGGCGCACAAACCCGACGTTGCCCTGATCGACCTGGTCATGCCCGGCGGCGGCATCGCCGCGATCCGCGAAATCCGCAGCGCGAGCCCGAAGACCCGGTCGATCCTGCTCACGTCGTTCGACGACGCGCGCGACATCCTCGCCGCGGTGCAGGCCGGCGCGCTGTCGTGCCTGCTCAAGGACATCGACGCCGACGGCCTGGCCGAAGCGATCCGCAAGGCCGCGCGCGGCGAAGCGGTGCTGCATCCGCGCGTGGCGGGTTACCTCGTCGACGCGGTGCGCCAGGGCAGATCCGGTCCCGGCGCGGACGCGCTGGCATCGCTGAGCGAGCGCGAGCGCGAAGTGCTGGCGCTGATCGCGGAAGGCGCCAGCAACCAGCGCATCGCCGCCGAACTGGAAATTTCCGAAAAGACCGTGAAGACGCACGTCGGCAACATGCTCGCCAAGCTCGGCCTCGGCGACCGCACCCAGGCGGCGGTATATGCCTGGAAAAGCGGCATGAAGAAACCGTGAGCCCGTCGCTACTGCTGTACTGCCGCGCCGGTTTCGAGGGTGAGTGCGCGCAGGAAATCGAAGCCGGCGCGCACGCGGCCGGCATCGCCGGCAAGCCGCGATTCGATAACGGCGCGGGATTCGTCGTGTTCGCCGCCGACGCCGCCGAATCGGCGCTTCGCGACGCCGTGCGCTGGCGCGACCTGGTCTTCGCGCGGCAATCGCTGATCGCTTTCGCGCATTTGCCGAAGCTTGCGCGCAACGATCGTGCAACACCGATCCTTGCCGCCCTGCGCGGCCGCGGCGAAAAATTCGGCGAGATCTGGACCGAAGCGCCGGACAGCGATGCCGGCAAGCAACTGGCGCCCCTGTGCAAGAGCTTCGGCAACGCGCTCGTCGGCGCGCTTAAGAAGGCGCAACTGCTCGACCCGCAGGCGCGACGGCGGCTGCATGTGTTTTTTCCACAAGGCGACGAAGTATATTTGTGCGCGTCCGATCCCGATGCCGTCGCGCCATGGCCGCAGGGCATTCCGCGCCTGAAATTCCCGCGCGAAGCGCCGAGCCGCTCCACGCTGAAACTCGAAGAAGCGTTCGCCGTGCTGCTCGACGAAGGCGAACGCGCGCGCTGGCTCAAGCCCGGCATGACGGCCGTGGATCTCGGCGCCGCGCCGGGCGGCTGGACCTGGCAACTCGTGCGCCGCTCGATCCGCGTCACCGCGGTCGACAACGGACCGATGGACCGCGCGCTGCTCGATTCGGGCCTGGTCTCGCACCGGCGCGAGGACGGTTTCCGCTATCGTCCGCCGAAACCGGTGGACTGGCTCGTCTGCGACATGGTCGAGCAGCCGCGGCGCGTGGCCGATCTCGTCGCGCACTGGCTGGAACAGGGCTGGTGCAGCCGCGCGATATTCAACCTCAAGCTGCCGATGAAAAAACGCTTCGAGGAAACGGCGCGCTGCCTTGCGCAAATCCGCGCAGGCGCGCGCGTGGTGCGCGCGAAGCAGCTTTACCACGACCGCGAGGAAATCACGGTTTTCGCCGCCTCCGCAGCGCGGCGGCAGACGCCGTGACCGCGCTCGTGGCACGGCCGCGAAATTCGTTGTAGAGTCCCGCACGGCCGGTCCATGGCACGCGGCAAGGCGCCGCGCAAACGATCCGATGTGATCGTCTGGGGGGACCGGTTCACCAATGGGCGCAGCTCGGCGCAATCCGCCGATGTGGTCGCGTGCGACACGAAAGTGTCAAACAGGCGGCCTAGCATGCGTCTTTTGCCGTTCAATCCGTCCTGGGGAGTGTCATGTCTGGAAAATTTCTTGGTCCCATGTATGTGCTGGCATTGTCAGCCGCATTCGCGTCGAATTCCGCTTTTGCTGCCTGTGTCAGTCTTAGCGCGCTCGACAGCGCTTACACGCAGAATTTCAATACGCTAGCCAATTCCGGCACTGCCAACGATGCCTCCACCCTGCCTGCCGGATGGGCCTTCTATTTCAATGGCACGACGACCACTTACCGGGCCGACAACGGAGGCTCCAACACCGGCGGCATCTACAGTTATGGCGCCACGGGCAGCAACGAACGCGCATTCGGCACCCTGCTGTCCAGTACGAACACTCCGTTTATCGGCGCCTGCTTCCAGAACGACACGGGCGGAACCATCACCAGTCTGGATATTTCCTACACGGGCGAAGAATGGCGATTGGGGACGGCCAGTCGTGCGGATACCCTGAATTTCGAATACAGCACGGATGCGACCGACGTAAAGACCGGCACCTGGACCGGCGTATCGGCCCTGAATTTCACCACGCCCGATCAGGCCACCGCTGGCGCAAAAGACGGAAATACGGCCGCGGAGCAAACAGCGCTGTCGAGCACGATCAGCGGTCTTACGCTGGCATCCGGAGCCACCGTCTGGATTCATTGGGTTGACGGCAATGCCTCCAGCGCGGACGACGGACTGGCCGTCGATGATTTCTCGTTGACACCGCACGGCACGCCCGGCGGCGGTCCGACCAATCCCGGCGGGGCCGGCAGCGCGACTCCGGCGTCGGTTCCGAACGACGGCGCGACCGCGACCCTGCTCACGGTCGTGCCCACGCCGGGCAGCAATCCAACTAGCATGAGCTATACGGTAACGGCCGATCTTTCTTCGATCGGCGGCTCGGCCGCGCAAACGTTCTACGACGACGGCAGCAATGGCGACGTCACCCCCGGCGACGGCACGTTTTCGTTCAGCACGACGGTCGCCAATGCGACGTCGCCCGGTGCCAAATCGCTGCCGGCAACGATCGTCGACGACCAGGCCCGCACCGGCATGACCAGCATCGCGCTGACGGTGACCGCCGCCGCGATCAACCTCACCATCATGCAGATCCAGGGTCACGGCGCGGCGTCGGCGTACGCCGGCCAGACCGTCAGCACCAGCGGCAACGTCGTCACTGCGGTCGGGCCGAAGGGTTTCTTCATGCAGGATCCGAGCGGCGACGGCGATTCGACCACGTCCGACGGCATCTACGTCTACACGGCCAGCGCACCGACGGTCGCGCTCGGCAACATCGTCACGGTCTCCGGCAAGGTGCAGGAATTCAGCGGCAGCACCGAACTGACCGCGCCGACCGTCACGCTCCAGTCCGTCTCCGGCGCCACCGTGGCGGCGTATGAACTCGCGCCGACGGACGATCCGACCACCGGACCCTGCGTGGGTGGCGCTTCCACACTGGGGAACCCGCCGACCGCGAGCGAGGGCTACCAGGCCAGCAATTTCGCCTGCCTCGACGGCATGCTGGTGACGATGAGCGACGCCATCGTCACCGGCGCAACATTCGGCGGCAAGATCAACACCAGCGACCCGGTCGGTTCAGACGCGGTGCATGTCGGCCTGCCCAACGGCTTCTACGCCACCCCTGCCGGTTCGCCGCGCCCGTCCCGCGGGCCCGGCGCGCTGTATCCGGGAATCGCCGGACAGCCGTCGATTCCGGTGTGGAACGGCGCACCGCAGGTCATCGAGATCTACTACAAGGGCCTGAACTTCGCGCCCGGCAGCGATGATCCTGCCAGCAACGATCCGAACTATGCCGATGCCGCCGACTTCGTCTATCACGCCGGTACGCGCTTCGCGGTAACGGGCGTGATCCAGGGATATCAGCCCTCGGGTGCGGCATCGCCAACCTACGAACTGTATCCGCGCGACATGAGCACCACGACGCGGATCACGCCCGCCGCCGCGGTGCAACCGGTGCCCGACCCCGTCGCCGGCACGCTGACCTTCGCCACGCAGAACCTGCTGCACATGTTCAACGACGTGCTCGACGGTACCGCCGACACCGGCAACTGCCCGTCGGCGCCGGCGCTCGGCGGTTCGGACTGGTGTCCGACCACCGCCGAATACAGCGCACGCCGCTCGAAGTGGGCGCAGCAGGTCTGCAACGTGCTCAAGTCGCCCGTCGTGCTCGATATCGAGGAAGTCGAAAGCCTCAGCGTCGCCCGCGACCTCGCCACCAGCGTACAGGCCCAGTGCGGTACCCAGTACAACGCCTACGTGCTGCCCGGCAACGACGTCGGCGGCATCAACATCGGCATCCTCGTGCGCAACGACGTGACGGTGGACTCGGTGACGCAGATGTACAAGGGCACGACCACGTCGAACTGCTCCTCGGGCACGAGCTGCCTGCTCAACGACCGTCCGCCGGTGCTGATGCGGGCTTC
>DASTAL010000083.1:0-1002 GCA_035712685.1 Rudaea sp.
GGTGCCGGGAATCGTCGCTTCGATCTTGCCGGAGTTCGCGTCGATCACCAGCACGCGATCGAAGCGGCTGACATAGAGGCGATGCCCTTCGGCGGAATAGGTGAGGTAATCCCAGCCGCCGGACTGGCCGATGGCATAGCGTTGCACCACGGCGTAATGCGGTGCCGCGGCAGCGGCGATGAACGGGAAAGCGAGGGCAATGGCGGCCAACAGGCTGGATCGACGCATCGATGGCTCCTGGATTGTAAGGGTGCGCCGGTAGTCTAGTCCGGCGGTGTGAATGATTTCCAAAGCGCGATGCGCTCAGTGGTCGCGCTGCAACGCGTAATCCGCCAGGGCGTCGAGTGCGTCGCGTGCAGGCGATTTCGGCAGTGCGGACAATGACGCCTTGGCCGCGTCGGCGTAGCCTTGCGCCCGCGAGCGTGCGCGCGCGACCGCGCCACTGCCGCGGATCGCGGCGAGGATGGCGTCGAGCGCATCCAGTCCGCCGGTTTCGATGGCGTCGCGGATATGCGTGGCCTGCGCGGGATCGGCGCACTCGAGCGTGTAGATCAGCGGCAGCGTGACCTTGCCCTCGGCGAGGTCGTCGCCGATGTTCTTGCCCAGGATGCCGGCATCGGCGACGTAGTCGAGCACGTCGTCGGCGATCTGGAAGGCAAAGCCGAGGTTCAGGCCGAAATCCGCGAGCGCCTGTTCCTGCGCGGGAGGCAGAGCGCCGAGCAGGCCGCCCAGGCGCGTGGCCGCGCCGAACAGCACGGCGGTCTTGCGCTCGATCACGCGCAAGTAAGCGGCCTCGTCCACGTCCGGATTGTGGATGTTCAGCAGTTGCAGCACCTCGCCTTCGGCAATGCGATTGGTGGTATCGGCAAGGATGCGCATCACGCGCATGTCGTCGGCCTCGACCATCATCTGGAATGCGCGCGAATACAGGAAATCGCCGACCAGCACGCTGGCCGCGTTGCCCCACAGCGCGTTCGCGGTCTTGCGCCCGCGGCGCAGGTC
>DASTAL010000084.1:0-6888 GCA_035712685.1 Rudaea sp.
TGCAGCAGCTTCTGGATGATGTTCTCGACGTCCTCGCCCACGTAGCCGGCCTCGGTCAGCGTGGTCGCGTCGGCGATCGTGAACGGCACGTTGAGCAGCCGCGCCAGCGTTTCCGCGAGCAGGGTCTTGCCCGAACCGGTCGGGCCGATCAAGAGAATGTTGGACTTGGCCAGTTCTACTTCGTCCTGGCGCTGGCGCGCTTCCAGGCGTTTGTAGTGGTTGTACACGGCCACGGCCAGCACCTTCTTGGCGCGGCCCTGCCCGATCACGTACTGGTCGAGCACGTCCATGATCTCGCGCGGCTTGGGCAGGTGGCTGCGCTTGCCGGCGTTCTTTTCCTCAAGCTCCTCGCGGATGATGTCGTTGCACAACTCGACGCATTCGTCGCAGATGTACACGCTCGGGCCCGCAATCAGCTTGCGCACCTCGTGCTGGCTCTTGCCGCAGAACGAGCAGTACAGGATCTTGCTGCTGTCGCCCGCGCGGCTCTGCCGGTCGTCACTCATGCCAATGGACCCTGGGGTTGTCGCTTAAAAGAATAGCACAGGCGGCCGAAGGGCCGCCTGCAGCCGATGGACGTACGAAAACGGCTGCCGATCGGGCTATCAGGCCGTTTTTACGGTTTCGGAAGGCCGCTGCTCGATGACTTCGTCGATGAGGCCGTATTCCTTGGCCGCGGCGCCGCTCTTGAAGTTGTCGCGCTCCATGTCGCGCTCGATCTGTTCGAGCGGCTGGCCGGTGTGCTTGACGTAGATCTCGTTCAGGCGGCCGCGCAGATACAGAATCTCTCGCGCCTGGATTTCGATGTCGGTCGCCTGCCCCTGCGCGCCGCCGGACGGCTGGTGGATCATGATGCGGGAATTGGGCAGCGCGAAACGCTTGCCCTTCGCTCCAGCCATCAGCAGCAGCGATGCGGCGCTGGCCGCCTGGCCGATGCAGATCGTGCTGACGTCCGGCTTGACGAACTGCATGGTGTCGTAGATCGCCAGACCCGCGGTGACCACGCCGCCCGGGCTGTTGATGTACAGGTTGATGTCCTTGTCCGGATTCTCGGATTCCAGGAACAGCAACTGCGCGACGATCACGTTGGCCATGTAATCGTCGATCGGCCCGACGCAGAACACCACGCGTTCCTTGAGCAGGCGCGAGTAGATGTCGTAGGCACGTTCGCCGCGCGGGGTCTGTTCGACCACCATCGGCACCAGGTTCAAGCCGCGGATTTCGCCACTCATTGCCATGATTCTCCGGACGCGCCGGTCAGGCCTGGCGCATCGCTTCGTTGAAGGTCATCGATTGTTCGGTCGTCTGCGCATGCGCGGCGACCCATTCGGCCACCTGGTCTTCCATCACGCGATTTTGCAAACCACCCATCAATTGGGGATCGCGCTGGTAAAGTTCAACCACCTGCGCGGGCTCTTCATAGGTCGAGGCGATCGTCGCCAGCATTTCGGCGACACGACGCGCGTCCGGACGGATGTCGTTCTGGCGCGCCAGTTCTCCGATGAGCACGCCGGCGCAGACGCGGCGGCGAGCCATCTCCGTGAATGCCGTAGCATCGGCCGCAAATGCCTGTCCCTGTTGCTGCGCCTGGGCTTGTGCCTGGCCGTGCAACGCGCGCGCCTCGGCTTCGATCATGCCCTGTGGCAGCTCGATTTCGGGATAGGCGGCAATGAGTTTTTCCACGACTTCGTTCTTCAGGCGCATGGCCAGCATGCCGCTCAATTCGCGTTCGAGGTTCGCGCGCACGTCGGCGCGGAATTTCGCGACGTCGCCGCCGGCGACACCGAAGCTGGCAATGAAGGCGTTGTCGATCTCGGGCAATTTCGCTTCCTGCACGCGCATCAGCTTGACCGCGACACTCGCCGTCTTGCCAGCCAACGCTACAGTGCGGAAATCCGCCGGGAAATTCACGTCCGCATCGAACTCGTCGCCGGCGGCATGGCCGATCAGCGCGGCTTCCAGATCCTGGCTCATCGCGCCGGAGCCGATGATCGTGCCGACGCGCTCGCGCTCGTGGGTGAAGCCTTCGCCCTGCGCGGAGAACTCAAACAGCGCCATGTCGCCGTTCTGCGCGGCGCGCTCGACCGGCGACCATGCGCGGCGCTGCTGGCGCAGCGTTTCGATCATGGTGTCGACGTCGGATTCGCTCACGTTCGCCACGGTCCTGGTCACGGCCAGCGTGGAGACGTCGAGCTTGCCGATTTCCGGCAGCACCTCGAACGTGGCGGTGTATTCGATCTGTCCATCCACCGGCTCGCCGCTGGTGGAAATCGCCGGCGACGCCGCCGGCCGCAGTTTCTGTTCACTCACCGCTTGCTGGAAACTGGTACGCACCAGTTCCGACATGGCCTCGCCACGGATCTGCGCGCCGAAGCGCTGCTCAATCACCTTGGTCGGCACCTTGCCGGGGCGAAAACCCTTCAGGCGGACATTGCGGCCCGCGTCGGCGATGCGCGAACGCACCGTGGATTCGTAGGCGTCCGCCGGGAGGCGCACCACCAGCTTGCGTTCGAGCTTGCCGACGTTTTCTACCGAAACTTGCATCTGCTTTTCCTCAGCTTTCAGCACCCTTGAGTTAAGGGGGCGATCAAATCCTTGCGTAGCGAGGATTTGATGGGGTTGTGGCGATTACGCGTATGGTATTAGCAACTCAACCGTCAAGCTTGTTAATACCTTTCCTAACTGGTGCGAAAGGAGAGACTCGAACTCTCACGGGTTGCCCCGCTGGAACCTAAATCCAGTGCGTCTACCAATTCCGCCACTTTCGCATGGGCTGGATCGAAGCGGCGGATTGTCGCCCATCGTGTGCGCGGGAAAAAGTGGTGGGCCGTCTAGGACTCGAACCTAGGACCAAGAGATTAAGAGTCTCCTGCTCTACCAACTGAGCTAACGGCCCACATATTTTTTCGAAACTGGGGTGGACGATGGGACTCGAACCCACGACAACCGGAATCACAATCCGGTACTCTAACCAACTGAGCTACGCCCACCGTAAAGCTAAATTTTCATCCTCAGCTTGTCGATGGCGCGCCCGGCGGGACTCGAACCCACAACCGCCGGCTTAGAAGGCCGGTGCTCTATCCGGTTGAGCTACGGGCGCAACCGTTTAGAGTCTATCGCACCCCCACGCAGACGGTTGGTCGGGGTAGAGGGATTCGAACTCTCGACATCCAGCTCCCAAAGCTGGCGCTCTACCAGGCTGAGCTATACCCCGATCGTTCGATCCACCATCGTCAAACCGATTTTTACCTCGCAAAATACCGAAGGGTGCCGCGGCACCCTTCGCTGATATGGCGCGCCCGGAGAGATTCGAACTCCCGACCACCAAGTTCGTAGCCTGGTACTCTATCCAACTGAGCTACGGGCGCGTTTTAAAGCAAATTCAACCAACCCGTCCATGGTGCGCAATCCAGTCGGCATCCTGCCTCCTCCTCGCCGCTCGCACGCGATGCCATTCAAGGCATCGCTTAGCGCTCACGTCTCGACCAACTGAGCTACGGGCGCGTTGAACCGTCAATTATCGCGTCGACGCGCTTTTCCGTCAACGAAATTCCGATACAAACAGGACTGGCGGAGAGGGAGGGATTCGAACCCTCGATAGAGCTTTTGACCCTATACTCCCTTAGCAGGGGAGCCCCTTCGGCCTCTCGGGCACCTCTCCGTCAAGGGCGCGAAGGATAACGGCTAGCCCGCCCGCGGTAAAGCTCAACCTTCGGCGGCGGGTGGAGTTTCACCGCCCGGCGCGTCGTGTTCGCGTTTGATGCGCTGGTAGATTTCCTCGCGATGCACGGCCACATCCTTGGGCGCGTTGATGCCGATGCGCACCTGGTTGCCCTTGACGCCGAGCACCGTCACGCTGACGGCATCGCCGATCATCAATGTCTCGCCTACCCTGCGCGTCAAAATCAGCATGACGATACTCCTTTTCGTGTTTGCGCCGTCCCGGCACATGTCCATCGTCCATTGCCCCAGTACCACGCGCATCGAGCATAGCCGAACGCGCATTGTGTACCAGTGACCCAAGTCATGGACGCGTCAGTCTTCGCTGTCGTCGCATCCTACCAGACCCTCATGCAAGACGTGCGCCGACCCATGCGGAGACCTCGGCCAGAGCCGCGGCGAGTTTCGGCGAATCCTCGCCGCCACCCTGCGCCATGTCGGGGCGGCCACCGCCCTTGCCGCCGATTTGACCCGCCACGTGTGCGACAAGTTCGCCGGCCTTGATCTTGCCCAGTGCCTTGCCGTTCACGCCGGCGATCAGGGCGATCTTGCCATCCGCTCCGCCCGCCAGAAGCACGACGCAGTCGCCGAGTTTCTGCTTGAACGCGTCCACGCTCTCGCGCAGGGTTTTTGCATCGGCGCCATCAAGTCGCGCGGCGATCACCTTGATGCCGGCGACGTCCTGCGCGGACGCGGCCAGGTCGCCGGCCGCCGCGCTCGCCGCTTTCGTCTTGATCGCGTCGAGCTCGCGTTCGAGTTTCTTCTGCCGGTCCAGGACCTGGCGCAGTTTCTCGGTGGCGTCGCCGCCGCCGGCAGACAGCAGGTGCGCGATCTCGGCGAGGCGTTTTTCCTCGTCGACGACATGCGCCAGCGCGCCCTCCCCTGTCAGCGCCTCGATGCGGCGGATGCCTGCGGCGACGCCGGATTCCGATACGATTTTGAACAGTCCTATGTCGCCGGTGCGCGCGACATGCGTGCCGCCGCACAGCTCGGTGGAAAAATCGCCCATGCGCAGCACGCGCACGCGGTCGCCGTATTTTTCGCCGAACAGCGCCATCGCACCGAAATCGATCGCCTCCTGGTAAGCCATGTCGTGGACTTCGGCCGCGACGTTGCGGCGCACCTCGGCATTGACAATGTCTTCGATCTTGCGCAATTCCTCGTGCGAAACCGGCTTAAAATGAGAAAAATCGAAGCGCAGGCGATCCGGCGCGACGAGCGAACCCTTCTGTGCGACGTGCTCGCCCAGCACCTGGCGCAGCGCCGCGTGCAGCAGATGCGTTGCCGAATGATTGAGTACGGTCGACTGACGCCTGGCCGCATCGACGGAACCTGCCAGCGGCGCGCCGATGCGCAACGGCTTGCCGCTCCAACGGCCGACGTGGCCATGGAAGGCGCCGGCCAGCTTGATCGTGTCGGCGACGATGAAACGTCCATCGGCATTGCTCAATTCGCCGGTGTCGCCGACCTGACCGCCGGATTCGGCGTAGAACGGCGTGGCGTCGAGGATCAACATGGCCTCGTCGTCATCGCGCAATTCCTCGACCTCGCGGCCATCGCGCACGATACCGATCACGTTCAGTGCATCGGCGTCCAGCGCGCCGTAACCCAGGAACTGCGTCGGCTTGAGGCGCTGCACCAAATCGGCGGAAATCGATGCTTTCGTTTCGAACTGGCTGGCCGCGCGTGCACGCTCGCGCTGCGCGTTCATGGCTTTTTCAAAACCCTCCATGTCGACCGTCAATCCGCGTTCACGGGCAATGTCGGCGGTGAGATCGACCGGGAATCCGTAGGTGTCGTACAGCCGGAATGCATCGGCGCCGGGAATCGACTTGCCGCTGCGCGCCGCAATTTCATCGAACACCTTCATGCCGTTTTCCAGCGTCTCGCCAAAGCGTTCTTCCTCGGCGAACAAAGCCATCTCGACGGTCGTCTGTTTCGCCACCAACTCCGGATAGGCGTCGCCCATCTCGGCGACCAAGGTCGGCACAAGCTTGTGGAAGAACGGCTGCTTCTGGCCCAGCATGTAGCCATGGCGCAGCGCGCGACGGATGATACGGCGCAGCACGTAGCCGCGGCCCTCGTTCGACGGCAACACGCCGTCGACGATCAGGAACGAACAGGCGCGGATGTGATCGGCGATCACGCGCAGCGACTTGTTTTCCAGATCCTTGGTGCCGGTGAGTTCCGCGGCTTTCTTGATCAGGCGCTGGAACAAGTCGATTTCGTAGTTGCTGTGGACGTGCTGCAGCACGGCGGCCAGGCGTTCCAGGCCCATGCCGGTATCCACGCACGGCGCCGGCAGTTTCGACAGCGTGCCGTCGGCGGCGCGATCGAACTGCATGAACACGAGGTTCCATATTTCGATGAAGCGGTCGCCGTCCTCGTCGGGCGATCCCGGCGGACCGCCGGGAATCCCGGGACCGTGGTCGTAGAAGATTTCCGTGCACGGTCCGCATGGGCCGGTGTCGGCCATCTGCCAGAAATTGTCGGAAGCGTACGGCGCGCCCTTGTTGTCGCCGATGCGCACGATGCGCTCCTTCGGCAAGCCGATTTCCTTGTGCCAGATGTCGAAGGCCTCGTCGTCGGTGTGATACACCGTGACCAGCAGGCGTTCCTTCGGCAATTTGTAGACGTCGGTCAACAGCTCCCACGCCCAGTGGATCGCTTCCTTCTTGAAGTAATCGCCGAACGACCAGTTGCCGAGCATCTCGAAGAAGGTGTGGTGGCGCGCGGTATAGCCGACCGAATCGAGGTCGTTGTGCTTGCCGCCGGCGCGCAGGCAGCGCTGCACATCGGCCGCGCGCACGTAGGGCAGTTTTTCGCTGCCGAGGAACACGTTCTTGAACTGCACCATGCCCGAGTTCGTGAACAGCAGGGTCGGGTCGTTGCCGGGCACCAGCGGCGCCGAGGACACGATGGTGTGGCCGCGCTCGCGGAAGAAATCGAGAAAGGTCTGGCGGATTTGTGCGCTGGTCTGCATGGCTGGGCGACTGGCTTGAATTCGATTGCGCCAGAGACTGGCGGCGGACAATCGAGCTTTCAATCCAACTCGTCAGCCGATCCCAGGCCCTCGGTGCGGGTGATGGATTGTACCGTGGCGGCGTCAAAGCCGCGACGCAAGAGGAAAGCGGCGCGTTTGGAACGCTCGGCAAGCGTGGTGGCGGG
>DASTAL010000085.1:0-1969 GCA_035712685.1 Rudaea sp.
GTACAGCCTGTTTTCGAGCCTTGGCCGCCTCGCCGCGCGGCCGTGGGCGACCGCGCTGACGCTGGCCGTGCTCGGCTTCGCCCTCGCCCTGCCGCTGCTGTTCTGGCTGCTGGTCGACAATGCGCGCGGCCTTGCCGGCAATGTCGGCGAGGCGGGCGCAGTCAGCGCCTTCCTGAAACCGGACGCGAAGGCCGACGCCGTGCAGGCCCTCGCGGCGCGCCTGCGCGAGCGCGCGGACGTGATCTCGGTCGCGGTGAAATCGCCCGAGCAGGGCCTGGAAGAGTTCCGCGAGCGCTCCGGCTTCGCCGATGCACTGAAGGTTTTGCACTACAATCCCTTGCCGGCGGTGCTGGTCGTCGATCCGCGCGGCGATCCCGGTGCGTTGGCGCAGGGCCTGCGCGGCGATCCCCTGGTGGATCAGGTGCAGTACGATGCGCAATGGCGGCAACGCCTGAACGCGATCCTCGGCTTGGGCTTGCGCGGCGCGCAGGTGCTGGCCGGATTGCTCGCACTGGCGGCGTTGCTTGTGATCGGCAACACGGTGCGCCTGGACATCGCCGGGCGCAGCGAAGAGATCGCTGTGATGCAACTGCTGGGCGCCGACGCGGGCTTCGTGCGCCGGCCGTTTTTGTATTCTGGCCTCTGGTACGGTACGTTTGCAGGGGTGTTGAGCCTGATGCTGATCGGAATCGTGCAAGCAATCCTCGCCGCGCCGCTGGCGCGGCTGGCGGCCGCCTACGATCAGGGCTTTGCCGTGCACGGCCTGAGCCTTGCGCAAATGCTCGTCGCGCTCGCGGCCAGCGCCGCGCTCGGCTGGCTCGGCGCCTGGGTCGCCGCGTCACGGCACATCGCCCTGGGTCAGCCGAGATAGCGCCATGGCCGAAGCCGCACTCACCCGCCATATCGCCAGCGAGACCCCGCGCGTGATGGTGGTGGACGGCTCCAAGGTCGTGCGCCGCCTGATCGAACAGCTGCTCAAGGCCGATCTGCCTGGCGTCACCGTGCTCGCCTGCGAAAGCGGCGCGGAAGCGCAGAAACAGCTCGAGGCCGGCGTCGTCGACCTCGTCACCACGGCGTTGCGCCTGCCCGACATGGACGGCATCGAGCTCGCGCGTTTCATCCGCGAACACGCGCCGCAGGCCTACATCCCGATCATCGTGGTGTCTGGCGACGTCAACGAGCGCCTGGTCAACCGCGAATTGACCGAATACGTCACCGACTACTTCGACAAGTCGCTGGGCTTCAACGCGCTGAGCGCGTTCATTCGCGGATACGTGCATCCCGAATCGCAGGCCAGCGGCGAGGTGCTGTATGTCGAGGACAGCCGCGTCGTCGCGCTGGCCACGCGGCGCATGCTGGAAAAATACGGCCTGACCGTATTGCACGTGACCAGTGTCGAGGATGCGGTCGCGCACCTGGAAACCGGCATGGTGCAGGGGCGCATCGGTTGCGACGTCGTGCTGTCCGACGTGAACCTGAAGGGCGAGCTGACCGGCGGCGACCTGCTCGAACGCATCCGCACCGAGTTCGGTTATTCCAAGGGCCAGTTGCCGGTGCTGATCATGACCGGCGACGACAATCCGCAGAACCAGGCCGCGCTGCTGCGCGCGGGTGCCAACGACCTCGTGCAGAAGCCGATCGAGGAACGCCTGCTGATCACCAAGTTGTTGTTCCAGATGCGCGTGTCGCGGCACTTGCGCGAGCAGTTGCGCACCGCGGCAGCGTGAGTGCCGATCCAATCAGGCCCGATTCGATCAGGCCCGATTCGATCCGGCTCGACGCGTCGTGGAAGGCGCGCGTCGGCGATTACTTCAGTCGCCCGGACATGCAGGCCCTGTCCGAATTCCTGCGCACGGAACTGCGTGCCGGCAAGGCGATCTATCCGCCGCCGAAACGCATTTTCGCCGCGCTCGACGCCACGCCGTTCGAGGCGGTGAAGGTCGTCATCCTGGGCCAGGATCCCTACCAT
>DASTAL010000086.1:0-9358 GCA_035712685.1 Rudaea sp.
GGGCAATCCGTACACGACATTGCTGATGCCGAGGCACACTTGTGCGATCAGCAACCCGCCGACGGCGAACCCGTAATTTCGCAGCGCTGGCGTGCGCATCGCGCGGATCGCAAGCGGCAGCACATGCGCGAACACCACCAGAGCGCCGATCCGGTGCACAAGTTGAATCGCGGTGCGCGCGGGGCCATCGAGAATGCCGCCTTCGTAATCGACGCCGATATGACGCAACAGGATGAAGGACTGGCGAAAATCCGTTGCCGGCCACCACTGACCGAGGCAGGTCGGGAAATCCGTGCCGCAGGCGAGTGCGGCGTAATTGCTGCTGGTCCAGCCACCGAGCGCGATCTGGATCGCGACGAGGACGATGCCGACGACGGTCATGCGCCGCAGCTTCGCGCTGTCCGCCGGCGCCGGCTCACGCAGGCTCAGGCGCAGCGCGGTGTAGGCCAGCAGCGCGAACATCACCATGCCGCCGACAAGGTGCGCGGTCACGACCAGCGGCAGCAGTTTCCAGGTCACCGTCCACATGCCGAGCGCGGCCTGGAAGAAGATGAAACCGGCAGCAGCGCAGGGAACGAGCACGAGACGTCCGAGCTCGCGCCGTCGCCACCACGCCCACCCTGCCAGCGCGAACGTGAGCAGGCTCAGCAAACCGACCAGCATGCGGTGCACCTGTTCGCGCCAGGCTTTGTCGGCCTCGAAAGGACGCTGCGGGAATGCCGCGTCCGCGTGCGCGATCTCGTGCGCCTGGGTCGGCCAGCTCAACTTGCCGTAGCAGGTCGGCCAGTCCGGGCACGAAAGTCCCGCGTTGGACAGGCGCACGAAGGCGCCGAACACGATGACGAGCAGGGCGAAGGCCGCGGCGGCCCAGGCCAGTCTGCGCAATCCGGCCGAAGGTATTTTCATGTCAGTAGAGGATTTTCACGACGTCGCTGCGCAATCCCTGCGCGGAATAGCCATCCGCATAGCGCAGCATCAGCTGCCCGCGCGGATCGACCAGGGCCAGGGCCAGATCGTCGGGGCCTTGCGCGCGCACAGACGCGAACGCACCGGAATCGTCGCGGCCGGCGAGAAGCGGCTTGCGCGCGGCGAGGAAATCCGGGGCCAGCGCCGGGCCGAGATAGAGCACGCGCAGGCGATCCGCGTTGCGGCCCAGGGTGATGCGCATGCGCAGGGCTTCGTCGAGGCGCGTCTGGCAGTTCTGCGCGCACGCGCTGCCGGGCAACATGACCAGGGTCCAGCGGTATTGCGGGTCCTGCCACGCATAGCGGCTGCCGTCGGCCAGCGTCACCGGTGCGGCGGACATATCGCGTGGCGGGTGCATGAGGATGCCGCTTTGCAGAGTGCGCGCCGGCTGCCAGCCACTGCCGCGCAGCAGAAACGCGGCGACGAGCGGGATCGCGAACAGCACGGCGATGCCGACAAGAACGAGCCGGCCGCGGTTTGATTTCTTCATGACCATCACTTTTCCACTCTTGTCCAATGCCTGGTGACGAGCATGGCGATCGCCACCGCGGCAAAGCAAAACCAGGTGAATGCATAGCCGATATGCCGTTCGGGAGGAAACACCTGCGGTTTCCAGACCCGCTCGAAACCGCTCGCCGGCTGCGGATCGAGCAGCAATAGGCGCGGCTCGACGGCGACTCCAAGGTCCGTAGCGATGGCCTTGGCGTCGAGGAACAAGGTCAGCTTCGGCCACTTCGCCTGTCCCGGCAGCACATTGCCGCCCAGGCGCAATCCACTGCCCGGAAACGGCGCGTAAAGGCCGCTCAACGTGATCTCGCCGACGGGCACCGCCGGTGCGACCGGCACGCTTCCCGGGACGTGATCCCATGCCAGCCAACCGCGATCCACCAACAGCAAATCGGGTTGTCCGTCGATCGCGAACACGCCGATCGCGTGCACGCCGACGCGATTGCCGTTGAACTGCTCGTCCAGCCAGTACCCGCGATCGGGCAGGTAACGACCGGTCACCCGCAGATGCGGATAGCGCTGCGCGTCCCGCGCCGCCGCACTTGCCTGCGCGAAGTCCAGCGTCGGTGCGCTCGCGGCATTCGCGAACGCGGCAAACAACTGCCGCTTCTGCGCCGCGCGATCGAGTTGCCACGCGCCCAGCGCGCAAAACGCCGCGACGCCGAACGCAGTCAAGATCCAGGCGAACGCGGTCGGACGCCGCCAGCGGCGCGCGGTCATCGCGCCGCGGCGTTATACTCGCCGCGCTCCGCCACGGAAAATGCGCCCATGTGGACCACGTACGTTGTCATCGCGTTCTTTGTCGTGATTCTCTGGAACCTGGGCGCCGGGCTCTACTACATGATGACGGACAAGGGCACCACCGACCGTACAGTCAAGGCGCTGACCTGGCGCATCGGCCTGTCCGTGCTACTGATCCTGCTCGTGATCGTCGGCATCCTGACCGGCGTGATACACCCGCACAACGTCGGACGCTAGGCGCTTACAAGACGTAAACGAATATAAACAGGCCCAGCCAAACCACGTCCACGAAGTGCCAATACCAAGCCACCGCCTCGAACGCGAAGTGGTGATCCTTGGTGAAGTGACCCTTGAGGCAACGGAACCAGATCACGCTCAGCATGATCGCGCCCAGAGTCACGTGCATGCCGTGGAAGCCGGTGAGCATGAAGAACGTCGATCCGTAAATGCCGGTGTCGAGCGTGAGGTTGAGCTTGGTGTAGGCCTCGATGTACTCATGCGCCTGGAAATTCAGGAACAGCGCGCCGAGGACCACGGTCGCGCCGAGCCAGATCAGCAGATGCTTGCGATTGCCGGCGCGCAACGCGTGGTGCGCGATTGTGATCGTCACGCCCGACGACAGCAGGATCAGCGTGTTGAGCAGCGGCACGCCCCACGCCGGCATGGTCTGGAAAAGACCGCCGACCTGTTCGGGTCCGTTGGTCGGCCATGCGGCGGCGAAATCCTTCCACAGGAAGAAGTTGGTGAGCGCCCCGTCGCCTTCACCGCCCAGCCACGGCACCGAGAACATGCGCGTGTAGAACAGTGCGCCGAAAAACGCCGCGAAAAACATCACTTCGGAGAAGATGAACCACATCATGCCCATGCGGAACGACGTGTCCACCTGTTTCGTGTACAGGCCGCCGAGCGATTCGCCGACCACCGTGCGGAACCAGCCGAACAGCATCGACAGCAGGCAGGCTATGCCGAGCACCATGATGTATTTGCCGGGCTCGAATTCGTTCATCCACAAGGCGGCGCCGCCGACCGTGAAGAACAGGCCGAACGAGCCCAGGATCGGCCAGTGCGTGCCGTGCGGAACGTAATAAGCGCCTTGTGCTTGTGAGGACATGGTCGGATTCCGTCAATCAACTTTTGGGTGGTGTTTCGGTTGGCGCTTGTTCAACCAGTTTCCTGGTCGCCGCACGGTTGTTGTAGAACGTATACGAAAGCGTCAGCGTATCGATGGTCTTCGGCAATTTCGGATCGACGATGAATTTCACCGGCATGCGCCGCGATTCGCCGGGTTTGAGCGTTTGCTCGGTGAAGCAGAAGCATTCGATCTTGTTGAAGTAGGGCGAACCCTGCGACGGCGCGATGCTCGGCACCGCGTTGCCGACGATGGCGGACTGCGCCTTGTTCATGGCATCGTACCAGGCATCGTTGACGGCGCCGGGATGCACCTTCATCTCGACCTGCTCCGGCGCAAACTGCCAGTCGAGCTGGCTGTTGACGTTGCCGACGAACTGCACCGTGACCCAGCGCGATTCGTCCACCGTGAAGCCCTTGCCGCTGTCGGCGGTGTTGTAGATCTTGTTGCGGAACACGTGTTCGCAGGCGATGCGGTACAACGGCACGCAGGCGAAGCCGAACAGAAACATCGCGCCGCACACGCCGAGTGCGCGCACGAGGAAACGGCGATTGCGCCAGGTGGTATCGCCGGACATCAGTGCGACAACCCTTGCGACAGGAAGAACAGCAGGTAGATCGCCACCGCCACGATCGCGACAATCCACGCCGTGCGCCGCGCGGCGGCGCGGCGTTGATCGGAGTCAGTCTTGGCGGATGTCTGCTTCATGCCTTACTTGAAAAGTACGGCCACGGATGGCCGCTTCGTGATCTTTGCGATCGTGGACGATCGCATCAATGCGACACGTCGCCGTGGGCCAGATCCTCGTCGTGGATGACCGGCGGCGTTGCGAAGGTATGGAACGGCGCTGGCGACGGCACGGTCCACTCCAGGCCATGCGCGCCTTCCCACGAACGCGCCGCGGCCGGCGCGCCGTGCTTCTTCGAATGCCAGAGGATGAAGAAGAACATGAACGGGGTGAGATACATGCCGTAGGCGCCGATCGTGGACACGAAGTTCCAGTCCGCGAAGGCGACGTTGTAGTCGGGAATGCGGCGTGGCATGCCGGCGAGGCCGAGGAAGTGCTGCGGGAAGAACAGCACGTTGACGAACACCATGGTCCACCAGAAGTGGACCTTGGCCCAGGTCTCGTTGTACATCCGGCCGGTCCATTTCGGCCACCAGTAGTAGATCGCCGCGATGATGGCGAACAGCGCGCCGGTGACGAGCACGTAGTGGAAGTGGGCGACGACGAAATAGGTGTCCTGGTACTGGAAGTCGGCCGGCACCAGCGCCAGCATCACGCCGGAGAAGCCGCCGATCGTGAACAGGACCACGAACGAGATCGCCCACAGCATCGGCGCCTCGAACGTGAGCGAGCCGCCCCACATCGTCGACACCCAGTTGAACACCTTCACGCCGGTCGGGATCGCGATCAGCATCGTCGCGTACATGAAGTACAGCTCGCCGCCGAGCGGCATGCCGACCGTGAACATGTGGTGGCCCCAGACGATGAACGACAGGAACGCGATCGAGGCGAGCGCGTAGACCATCGCCTGATAGCCGAACAACGGCTTGCGGCTGAACGTCGGGATGATCTCCGAGATGATGCCGAACGCCGGCAGGATCATGATGTAGACCTCGGGATGACCGAAGAACCAGAAGATGTGCTGGTACATCACCGGATCGCCGCCGCCGGCGGCGTTGAAGAAACTGGTGCCGAAATACCGGTCGGTCAGCAGCATCGTCACCGCGCCCGCCAGCACCGGCATCACCGCGATCAGCAGGAATGCGGTGATCAGCCACGACCACACGAACACCGGCATCTTGAGCAGGTCCATGCCCGGCGCGCGCATGTTGAGGATGGTCGCGATGATGTTGATCGAGCCCATGATCGAGCTGATGCCCATCAGGTGGATCGAGAAGACCATCAGCGCGACGCTGTCACCGCCCTGGATCGACAGCGGCGGGTACATGGTCCAACCGCCGGCTGGCGCGCCGCCCGGGATGAAGAGCGTGGACAGGAGCAGGAAAAACGCGAACGGCAGGATCCAGAACGACCAATTGTTCATGCGCGGCAGCGCCATGTCCGGCGCGCCGATCATCATCGGGATCATCCAGTTCGCGAGGCCGACGAAGCTCGGCATGATCGCGCCGAAGATCATGACCAGTCCGTGCATCGTGGTCATTTCGTTGAAGAAGTACGGCTGCACGAATTGCAGGCCGGGCTTCATCAACTCGGTGCGGATGACGCCGGAAAACGCCGCGCCGACGCACACCATGATGAACGAGAACACCAGATACAGCGTGCCGATGTCCTTGTGGTTGGTCGAAAACACCCAGCGATGCAGGAAGCCGTGCGGCTTGTCGTCGTGGTGATCGTCGTGGTGCGCAACGGCATGTGTGGTCATGGCAACCTCAGAAATCTGTTTTTGCGTATGCGGAATCAGGGAGCTTGCGGCGCGGCCGGAGCCGCTGCCGGCGCGGCCGGTGCATTGGCCTTGGTGGCCAGGGCTTCCTGCTCATCCAGCCATTTGGTGAATTCGGCCTTCGGCACGGCCTTGACCACGATCGGCATGAAGCCGTGATCTTGGCCGCACAATTCGGCACACTGGCCGCGATAGATGCCCGGTTCGTGGATGCTGGTCCAGTCGTCGTTGATGATTCCCGGGATCGCGTCCTGCTTCCAGCCCAGCTGCGGCACCCACCAGGCATGGATCACGTCGTCGCCGGTGACGACGAAGCGGATCTTGGTGTCGGTCGGCAGCACCAGCGGGTGATCGACGTCGAGCAGGTAGGTGTTGCGTTCGACGCCGCTGTAATCCTTGTCCTTGACCGCCCAGGGATCCAGGCCCGAGCGCAATTCGCGCGTCTTGTCCGAGCGCGTATCCAGGCGCGAGATGAAGCGCACGTGGTAGGGCTTGTCGCCGACGTTGATGTAGTCGTAACCCCACTTCCACTGGTAGCCGGTGATCTTCACCGTCATGTCGGACTTTTCGGTGTAGGCCATCTTGACCATGACGCTGGTCGCCGGCCAGGCCAGCGAAACCAGGATCAGGATCGGCACCACGGTCCAGATCGTTTCCGCGACCGTGTTGTGGCTCCAGGTCGCCGGCACGGCGCCCTTGGATTTGCGGAACTTGAACATGGCCACGATCATGGCGCCGAACACCAGCACGCCGATCACGACGCACACATAGAACCCGTACATGTGCAGGGCGTAGACCTCGCGCGAGGTCTGCGTCACGCCCGGCGACATGTTCAGCTGCCACGGCTCCGCCAGCGCATGCGCGGCGCCGGCGACGGCTGTCAGCACGAGTCCCAATCCCAACTTGCTACGCATCGATCCGGCAGCCTTCATCGTGTTCTACCTTGTCCCGTGTCCCGGTTCCCTGCCGCGCGATTGCACGTCGCGCAGCAATTGCATCAATCGTTGCGCCAGTTCCCGGCGCGCCGCGTCGTTCAAGAACGCGCCCACTTCCGTTTCGCGTCCGTGCGAGCCGACCAACAGCCGGCTCGGCCATCCCGGCCAGCGTCCCGGCTCCAGGCGCACCTTCATCCAATACGGATGGTAGTGCGCCGCCGGCGCTCCCGCCGTTGCCGTTATCTCCACGCCATCCGGCGCGATCGTGACGACTTGTCCGCGGGCCGAAACCCGCCAGACCCACGTCACGCACCACGCCGTGGCGGCCAGCACCAGCACCGCAAAGATCGGCGCAAGCACCACGCCGCGCATGGCCGCCAATCCGGCGAATCCCAGTGCGGCGACGCTCTGCGCAAGCAGATAGCCGAGCAGGCCGGCGCGCGACAGCGAGCGATGCGGCAGAACAACCACCGAAACCGCATCGCGCGATGCTGCGTCTTTGGCTACCCGGATCATCGCCAGCTGGAACGCCAACCCGTCAATGATAGTGAGCGGGCCGATTCGCGGCAAGTTTGACTTTCCCGCTTGACTTTCCGGACCGGCGCTTCGGCTAGGTCGCCGGCCCGCGCCCGAATTACAATACGCGCCCCGAACGGTCCGCCGCAATGAACGCCATCCTCGCTTCCGAACTTCCGGCCACCGCCGATCCCACGCGCGCGCGCATGACCGCCGCGTATTGCCGCGACGAAACGCTCGCGATGGACGAACTGCTCGCCATCGCCGCGTTGCCGCCGACCGAACGCGACCACGTCCTCGCCCGCGCCGCCGAGCTCGTCGCGCGCGTGCGCGCCAAGGCCGGCCAGCAGTCCGCGGTCGAATCCTTCATGCGCCAGTACGATCTTTCCAGCGAGGAAGGCGTGCTGCTGATGTGCGTGGCCGAGGCGCTGCTGCGCATTCCGGACAAGGACACCGCCGACAAGCTCATCGCCGACAAGCTCGGCGAAGCGGATTGGGAAAAACACCTCGGCAAGAGCGACTCCGTGCTGGTCAACGCCGGCACCTGGGGCCTGATGCTGACCGGCAAGTTCATCAGCCTGGGCGAGGACACGCGGCGCAATTTCGCCGGCGCGCTGCGGCGCCTGGTCGGTCGCAGCGGCGAACCGGTGATCCGCCTCGCCGTGCGCCAGGCCATGCGCATCATGGGCCACCAGTTCGTGATGGGCCGCACGATCAAGGAAGCACTCGACCGCGCCAACGAAAGAGACAACCGCATCTACCGTTACTCCTACGACATGCTCGGCGAGGCGGCGCTGACCCAGCCCGACGCCGAGCGCTACATGCAGGCGTATCGCGATGCGATAGCGGCGCTCGGTGCGCGCGGTCCCTTCACCGACGTGCTCGACGCGCCCAGCATCTCGATCAAGCTCTCCGCCCTGCATCCGCGTTATGAGGTCGCCAAGCGTGCGCGCGTGCACGCCGAACTCACGGCGAAACTGCTCGAGCTCGCGCAACTGGCGTCGAGGAACGGCATCTGCCTTACCGTCGATGCCGAAGAAGCCGACCGTCTCGAACTCTCGCTCGACGTGATCGCCGCCGTGCACGCCGACCCTTCCCTCGACGGCTACCAGGGCTTTGGCCTCGCCGTGCAGGCCTACCAGAAACGCGCGCCGTTCGTGGTCGACTGGCTCGCGGAGGCCGCGAAAAAAGCCGGACGCCGTTTCTGCGTGCGCCTGGTCAAGGGCGCGTACTGGGATTCGGAAGTCAAGCGCGCGCAGGAAGGCGGCCACGCCGGCTATCCGGTCTACACGCGCAAGCCGAACACCGACGTGTCGTACCTCGCCTGCGCGAAAAAACTCTTCGATCACGGCGACGTGTTCTATCCCGCCTTCGCCACCCACAACGCGCACACCATCGCGGCGATCCACCACATGGCGCGCGGGCGTCCGTTCGAGTTCCAGCGCCTGCACGGCATGGGCACGGACTTGTACGCAGAGGTCATGGGCGAACATTCCGTATTTGCTTCGGCCAAGTCCATCCAGGACTTGCCGAAGCGCGCCGAGTCCGGCGCAGGTCCGGACTCGGCTACGACGAATCGAGCAAGCTCGACTCGCGTTGGGCCATCCGTGGCCCAAGCCCCAAATATCGCGTGCCGCGTCTACGCGCCGGTCGGATCGCACGAGGATTTGCTGCCGTACCTAGTGCGCCGCCTGCTCGAGAACGGCGCGAACACGAGTTTCGTCAACCGCATCGTCGACGAATCGCTGCCGATCAGCGAACTCGTCGCCGATCCGGTCGACGTGGTACGCGCATGCACCAGCAAGCCGCATCCGCGCATCCCGCAACCGATCGATCTTTTTGATACCGCAGACAGCAGCCAACGACGGAAGAATTCCATGGGCGTGAATTTCGGCAACGACAACGAACTGCGTGCGCTGGCCGATCAGGTCGCGCAAGTCTCAATGAAGGACTGGGCGGCGACGCCGCTGGTACCGGGCGCGAAATCCGGCGAAGCGCTGCAGGACGTGACCAACCCCGCCGACCGGCGCGAGAAGATCGGCACCAAGCAGCAGGCCGACCAGGCCACGATCGAGCGCGCGCTCGCCAATGCCACGGCCGCGCAACCGGCCTGGGATGCCCTGCCCGCTGCCTCGCGCGCGAACATCCTCGAACAC
>DASTAL010000087.1:0-3735 GCA_035712685.1 Rudaea sp.
TGCCGCGCTGTGGGCTCTGCAACAACAAGCCCGGCGCGAGGCGGCGGCGCGCAGTGACGCCGAAAACTCGCTGGAAACGGCGTCCTGAAACGCACGCTCCCCGATGTTTTGAAGTAAACTCGGCGCTGCGCAGTTCAGGAAAATTTCCGTGGCGAACGAGAAATACCTTTCCGTCATCGGCCTGAGCGAAGAGGACACCGCTCACCTGCGCCTGTTGCTGCGCAAGGTCGCCGCCGAACTCGGCCAGAATTGGCGCTGGGGCACCGAAGACAACGCCGACCTGATCATCGTCAGTCCCGCGGACCTGGCCGGGCAGATAGCGCGCAACCGGGCATTCAGCGGCGGCCGCCGCTGCGCCGTATTCGACAACGACGAGCCATTGCGCAACGGCGAACTGCGCCTGTTCAAGCCGCTCAAGGCCGAAAATGTCGTCGCCGCGCTGAACGATATCGGTGCGCCGAGCGCGGATCTCGGCCAGCCGGTTCTGCGCGCGGACACCGATTTCTACGACAACGACACGCTCAATCCCGAATTCCGGATCGAAGACGACGAGACCGCGGCAGCGCGCTCGCAACACCGTGAGGCCGAGCCCGCGCTGGGCCTGGAAGATTTGTTCAAGCCCGACAGCGAAGCCGCCAAACCGCTGTTCGCGGTACCGCTGCAGATCGACGCGGAAACGCGCATCGAACGCGGCAGCCGCACGGTATCGGCACGCAGCGACCGCCGCATCGCCGACTCGGTGCGTGGCATGCGCGCGCCCGAGGGCAAACCCGAAGGCATCAATATCGCCGATGCGGACGAAGCCGATGCGAATTCCGCCTCCGGCAAACACCCATTGCGCGATTACCTGCGCAAGAACCTGCTCGGCGGACCGGCGCGGGCTGCGTTGGAAGGAGCGCCGGAACTGGTGCTCGATCCCAAGGCCCAGTCCTTCCACGCCAGCGGCGGATTGGCCACCCTGGCGGCGTATTGCAGAGCGGACCTGGCGCGCTCGGCGTGGCGCCCGGTGACAACGCAGGATCTGTCACGCTTGCGTGCGCAACAGCCGGCGCGCCCCTACGCTCACCTGCAATGGCTGGATGCGTTCGTGCATGCCGCCGGCCGCCTGGCGCGGCACCTTGACCCTGGCGGACGCTTCCGCCTCAAGGGCAGCGCCCTGACCGACGCCGATGTCCCGCATCACGCCAAGGTCGTGGCGGCGCTGGCCGCGCCGGCGAAGCTCAATGAAATCGCCGCCGCCAGCGGCGCGCCGATGGCGGCCGTGTTCGACCTCGTCACCGCCTACGACGCGATTGGCTTGATCGAGGTGCAAAGCCGCCTCTCTCGAAGCGCGCCGCCGCCGAAATCCGGCCTGTTTTCGCGCCTGCGCAACCCCTTTTCCAAGAGCTGAAGCGAAACCCGCCGCTTGACCCGGCTGCGGAATCGGCGACAATTCTCCGGTTCGCGGCATCGCACGACATGCTGTCCGCACCAACGACTCAGGGGTAGAAGAACATGGCAAGACGCTTGGCGATGCAGGGTGCGAGCGACGAAGACGTCGCGCGCGTGCGCGAGCTGCTCAATCAAGCCGCGCCCAAACTTTCCTCGCCGTGGCACTTCCACACCGGCGACCACGCTGAATTGCTGGTGATCGACGTCGATACCGTCTATGGCCACATGGATTGGCTGCGCGCGCACAATTCGCGCCTCATAGCCGTACTCACCGGGCACGACCCGGGCGAGGAATACGATTTGGTGCTGCACAAACCACTGACGGTTGACAACCTCGTGCAGGTGCTCGATCGCGCCGCCGCCCTGACCGAGGAAGGTCCCGCGGATGGCTCCGCGCCACCCCCGCTGCCTGCGCCGAAAAAGGCTGCCGCGAAAGCGCCTCCCGCGCCTGCGCCAGTTCCGGTCGCCGCGCCGGCACTCGAACCAACGCCCGCGCCGGAACCGCCGAAAGAACGCCGCTTGCATCATTGGCTGACGGATCACACGCTTGCGGCCGCGGTGCGCATCCACAGCAAGGATGCGCCAGACCTGGTGCTGGACCCCGGCAACAAGACGTATTACGCCGACGGCAACCTGCGCGCGCTCGCCGCGCATTGCGGACGTGCCGTCGCGCACGAGGAATTGCACGAGGTCAGCCCGATCGAACTGGCGCGCCTGCAAGCTTCGGGCAAGGGCCAGCCGTATGCGCGCCTGAACTGGCTCAGCCACGTGCTGGGCTCCAACGGCCATCCGGCACCGGGCGTGGACGTGAACGCAAAGTTCAAGATGTCGCGCTGGCCGCAGATCGAGCGCGAGTTCCCGAAACATTTCCGCATCGCCACCGTGATGATGAAGCAGCCGGCCACGCTCGGCGAAATCGCCGAACAAAGCGGCGCCTCCCTTCCCGACGTGATCGATTTCACCAACGCCTACCACGCGATCGGTTTCATCGAAATCGAGGGTGCGGCGGCGGCCACCGAAGCCGGCGTGCCGCGCGATACCGGCCGCGGCGCGATACTTTCGCGTCTCAAGAACCCGTTCGGCAGCGGCACCTAGGCAACTCGCCTTCCCCCTATGGCGAACCGGATGCCAGCTTTGTTCTTGGGCCACGGCTCGCCGATGAACGCGCTGGAAGACAACGCCTTCACCCGCGGCTGGCAGGATGCGGTGCGGCGCATTCCGCGGCCGCGCGCCATCGTTTGCATTTCGGCGCATTGGGAAACGCGCGGCGTCTACGTCGGCGGCACGCCGACACCGGAAACCATCCACGATTTCTACGGCTTTCCCAAGGCGCTGTTCGACGTGCGTTACCCGTCACCCGGCGATCCGGCGCTGGCGCGGCAAATTTCGCAAATGGCAAAAAGCGCCAAAGTACACATCGATCCCGGCCGCGGCATCGATCACGGCGCGTGGAGCGTGTTGCGCATCATGTATCCGCAGGCGGACATCCCCGTGCTGCAATTGAGTCTGGACAGCGCGCAGCCCGGTGCATTCCACTACGCGCTCGGCCAGGAACTCGCGCCGCTGCGCGACGACGGCGTACTGGTCATGGGCAGCGGCAACATCGTGCACAACTTGCGCCTGTTCGATTTCCACGCCACGCGGCCGGCGGACTGGGCTGCACGCGCCGATGCGCTGCTGCGCGCACACATCGAATCCGGCGATTACGAACGCCTGATGGACTGGACATCGCTGGGCCCGGAAGTCACGCTCGGCATTCCCACGCCCGAGCACTATCTGCCGCTGTTGTACGTCCTTGCCTTGCGCGGCAGCGGCGAGCCGCTGCGCATCTTCAACACCACCGTCATCAGCGCGATCTCGATGACCTGCGTGCAGGTCGGTTGAACGCTCACAATTTCGCGCGACGCAAGCGCAACGCGTTCGTCACCACCGAAACCGACGACAGGCTCATCGCCAGCGCCGCGAACATCGGCGACAGCAACAGGCCGAAGGTGGGATACAGCACGCCCGCCGCGATCGGCACACCGATGGCGTTGTAGACAAAGGCGAAAAACAGGTTCTGGTGGATGTTGCGCACGGTCGCCTGC
The DNA here is from genome assembly GCA_035712685.1 of Rudaea sp. Lineage (GTDB taxonomy): Bacteria > Pseudomonadota > Gammaproteobacteria > Xanthomonadales > Rhodanobacteraceae > Rudaea. The sequence goes on from DASTAL010000087.1 coordinate 3,519, forward strand.
GACAACGCGCGCGCGCGCAGGATCGCGGTCAGTTCGCCCTTCACCAGCGTGACCTGCGCGCTCTCCATCGCGATGTCCGTGCCGCTGCCCATGGCGATGCCGACGTCCGCGGCGGCGAGCGCCGGCGCGTCGTTGATGCCGTCGCCGGCCATCGCAACGCGCCGGCCCTCGCGCTTGAGCGCCGCGACCGCCATCGCCTTGTCCCCCGGCGACACCT
>DASTAL010000088.1:0-10015 GCA_035712685.1 Rudaea sp.
CGCGCGCGGCGTAAAACACCGCATGCCGCCGCCTTCGATAGCGTCCGTGGCGCGCGAGGTATTCGTCCCAGGGCAGATCGTTCCAACTGGCAGCGAACGCATCCCAATCCAGCCCAGGCGCGGAAATTTCGAGCCATCCGCGCATCCGCGACGCGAGCACGAAGGCGAAACCCTTCCGTGCAATCTCGCTTGCTTCGGTCGTGCCGGCGTTGACTTGCTCCATGTCCACAACGTAGCAGAACGCCGCGCACGTGCCAGAACCACTTCGCACGCATGCCGCCGGGCCACTGCGACGATGGATGATTGCGCGGCAGGAAGTCTGTCTCGCCTACCTGCATGCGAAAACGACAAACGGCGCAGCGTTGCGCGCGATCACGCCACCTTGGGCTTGCCCACGGCACGCTGGCCGATCTTCTGGTACAGCGGATACATCGTGGTTTCGTTGCGCCGACGGTATTCGGCCATTCCGGCGACGACATAGCCGGCGGCGGCCGCGATGCCATTGCCGGTTTGCACGGCGCGCGCGAGTTCCTCGAACCGGCGCAACACCCGCCGCGCCAGGCCCAGCATGACCAGGCGCGACTGCCAGAACAGCCGGCGCTGGATCGGATCGGACGAGAGCGCATGCGCGATGACCGGGTACAGCTGCAAGGCTTCGGTATGGCGCAACCGATGCAGGCGTTCGGCGCAATCACGCACGGCGAATTCGGCGATCGCCGGATCGCGTGCCAGCGTTCCCGTCATCGCGGCGAAACGCGCGTCCAGTTCATCGTGTTCGGCGATCAGGCCCGGCACGAGCGTGGGATCGTATTGCACCGGCGTATTCCAGCTCGGCGGAACGCTGGGCGCATCGATTTCCTTGACCGCTTGCCGGAACGCTGCGAATTTGAACATGGCGGACTCCACGCGAAATACGACGCGCACAGCCTAGTCAAACCGCGCGGCGGCGTGCGTGATTGAACGCACAATCCAAAATCACGCCCAGCGCAAAACCCGACAGACGGATGCGTTCGCATGCCGGGCGGAAAGCGCAGTAACGAAAAACAAACGGCCCCACGAGGGCCGTTTGCAATTGGCTGGGAGACTAGGATGACGTCGTACATCCTTGTACTCCGCCCTGCGGGCCAGCTGCGCCGCTGCGCGGCTGCGCTGTTCGCTTTCGGCTCTCCTGCCGAAAGCGTCGAACCTGAGCACGGTTCGAATCTGAGTCCGAAACAAAACAAAAAGCCCCGCACAAGGCGGGGCTTTTCGTTTTGGCTGGGAGACTAGGATTCGAACCTAGATAAACGGAGTCAGAGTCCGTTGTCCTACCGTTAGACGATCTCCCAAAACCCTCTCTGACAGGTTGGAGATCCGAACCGAAGTTCGAATTAGCGCTTCGAGAACTGCGTCGCGCGGCGGGCCTTGTGCAAACCGACCTTCTTGCGCTCGACTTCGCGCGCATCGCGGGTCATGAACCCGGCCTTGCGCAGCGGCGACTTGAGCGTTTCGTCGTATTCGACGAGGGCGCGCGCCACGCCGAGGCGGATCGCGCCGGCCTGGCCGGAGATGCCGCCGCCTTCGACGGTGACCATGATGTCGAACTTGTCGCCCATCTTGGTCAGCTCAAGCGGCTGGCGCACGATCATGCGCGCGGTTTCGCGGCCGAAAAATTCGTCCAGGGCCTTGCCGTTGACGACGATGCTGCCCTTGCCCGGGCGCAGGAACACGCGTGCGGCGGAGGATTTGCGGCGGCCAGTGCCGTAGTTTTGCGTGGTTGCCATGATCAGATATCCAGGACTTGCGGCTGTTGCGCCGTATGCGGATGGTTCGGGCCCTTGTAGACCTTGAGCTTGCGGTACATGGCGCGGCCGAGCGGGTTCTTCGGCAGCATGCCCTGCACGGCGATCTCGATGGCGCGTTCCGGATGCCTGACGAGCAAGTCCTTCAGCGCAATCGACTTGATGTTGCCGATGTAACCGGTCACATGATGGTAGATCTTGTCGTCCATCTTGTTGCCGGTGACGGCGATCTTCTCGGCGTTGACCACGACGAGGAAATCACCGGTGTCCACGTGCGGGGTGAACACGGTCTTGTGCTTGCCGCGCAGGCGGCGCGCCAATTCGCTGGCCAGTCGACCAAGCGTCTTGTTGCTGGCGTCGACCAGATACCAGTCGCGCTTCACCGTCTCAGCTTTGGCGCTGATCGTTTTCATGGGAAATCCTGTGCCGGAATCGGCGTGGAACGAAAGACTGCGAAGTATACGGGACGCCTGGGCGGCGCGCAATACCGCGCTTGACTCGGAATGGCGTGGAACCGGACAGTGTGGCCATGTCGACGATCCTCGTTTTCGGTGCCAGCGGTGCGATCGGCCGCTTCGCCCTGCCCCTGCTCGCGCCGGACCATCGCGTCCTGCCGGTGAGCCGGACCCCGCGCCCGGATTGGATCACGGCCGACTTGAACGATCCGGCGGCGATTCTGCCGGATGCCGAAATCGCGCTTAGCCTCGGTCCGCTGGACGCTTTTGCCGCTTGGCTGGAACGCACGCCAACGCCGGCACTGCGCCGCATCGTCGCCATGAGTTCGATGAGCGCGCAAACCAAGCAGGATTCGTCCGATCCGGCAGAGCGCGAACTGGCCGCACGCCTGCGCGACGCCGAGGCGCGGGTGCATGCCACCGCCGCGGCTCGTGGCTGCGCCTGGACGATTTTCCGACCGACCCTGATCTATGGCGCCGGCACCGACAGGACCCTGGCGCCAATCGCGCGCCTCGCCCGGCGTTGGCGCGTTCTCCCGGTTCCGTACGGTGCATCGGGTCTGCGCCAGCCGGTGCACGCGGCGGATCTGGCGGCCGCCTGCCACGCCGTCATTTCCCGACCCGCAACATTCGGCAGGACCTACGAAATCGGCGGCGGCGAGCGCCTGCGCTTCGACACGATGATCCGGCGCGTGCGGGAAGCGATCCCGGGATTCGTGCTGCCACTGCCGATTCCGCCAACCGCCTTGCGCCTGCTCGCCTACCCGGCACGGATTCCGCCGGGTGCGCTGGCGCGTCTGCGCACCAACTTGATCGCCGTCAATGCAGATGCGATCCGCGATTTCGATTATTCACCGCGTCCATTCCGAGCCGGCGAAATATTGCCGCAATGACGTGAGTATAGATGTATACTTTAATGTCGACGCGGCCCAATATCTGCTGCACTGCAGCAGCGAAAGTCATAATGAAACCGTTAAGTTGGCGTTGCCAACGCTCGTTTGAAATGCCTATGATAAGCCCGCCGTTGCGCTCCCACCACTGATCAGGATTTTGTCATGCAGACCCGACTGAGTTTGCTCCTCGCCCTTTCCTCATCGCTTCTGTTGTCGGCCTGTGGCGGCGGCAGCAACGCCCCGCATGGATCCGACGCGGGCGCGAGTAACAGCGGCGGTTCGCCGGTGACCGCGGTCATCACCGCGCGCTTTGATCCGACCAACGCCGTGGTGCCGTTTCCGACCAACCTGCTGTTGTCCGGAACGACCGACCTGACCTTGAACATTCCCGTCGCCGATCCGAACAACCTCAGCGATCCGAAAGTGGCGATGAATGCGCTGGACGGCTTCTCGACCACGGCGCCGTGGAGCACCACGTTCAGCACCGCGCCGAAACCTTCGACGATCATTCCCGGCCCGGGCGGCACGGTACGCGTGTTCCAGGTCACGTTGACCGGACCCGGCGGCGGCGTCACCGGCATCACGCGCGAACTCAAGGCACCGCAGGATTTCGTCGCGCTGATCTCGCCGTCGGATTCCACTGGCCGCACCCTGGCCATCGTGCCGACGCGTCCGCTGCAGCAGCTGACCTCCTACATGGTCGTGCTGCTCGGCAATGGCGGCCAGCTCAATCCCGCGCCGTCGCCGAGCATCACCGACGGCACCGGCAACGACGTGACGCCGGACACGACCTATTTCCTCGCCAAGCGCACCAGCGCGTTGTGCACGAACGGCCAATCCACCGACCCGCTGCTGCCCGCCTCGCAGGCCTGCGCGCTCGAGCCGCTGCGCCAGCTGGTCAATTCGCAGGAATTCGCGGTCGACCAGTTCGACAACGGCTCCACCGACAAGCGCATCGTGCTGTCCTGGGTCGCGACGACGCAGGCGATCACGCCGGTCATGCAGGCCGTGCAGGGCCGCATCGAGCAGACACCGGCGCCGCAGGCGACCCTGGCACCGACCGGCCTTGATCTTTCCAAGCTCGGCGTCGGCCTGCCACCGGTCGCCGACATCTACATCGGCGTGCTGCCGGTTCCGTATTACCTCAGCGCCCCGGCGACCGGCAATTGCACGGTGACCGCCAACGGCGCGACGCCTTGCCCGCCCTTGACCGGTTTCTGGCATGCCGCAGCGGGCGCCTACGTGCCGCCGTTCAATGCCGCCGGACTCAATCCGGCCTCGACCTTCGTCACCTTCGCCAATCCTTTCCCGGTGGCGACCTCGACCCAGCTCATCCCCGTGCTCCTGACCGTGCCGAATGCGAATTCCGGCAAGGCCAAGCCCGCCGCCGGCTGGCCTGTGGTGATCTTCCAGCACGGCATCACGCGCAACCGCACCGACATGTTCGCGATCGCCGCGACGCTGGCCGGGCAAGGCTTCGCGGTCATCGCCATCGACGCGCCACTGCACGGCCTGACCGACAAGACCAATCCGTTTTATGTCGGCAACACGCCGTTCGCCGCGCTCGGCGCGCAGGAACGCACGTTCAACATCGACCTGCAAAACAACACGACCGGCGCGCCGGGTCCGGATGGCAAGATCGATTCGTCGGGCTCGTATTTCATCAACCTGCAGGACCTGCTGACCTCGCGCGACAACCTGCGCCAGGCCAGCGCCGACCTGATGGTTCTGACCCGCGCGATCCCGGGCGTCAGCCTGGACGGCAAGACCACCGCGTTCGACGGTTCGCGCATCGAATTCGTCGGCCAGTCGCTGGGTTCGATCATCGGCACCGCGTTCCTGGCGATGGAGCCGCACGTCAACGTCGGCGTGCTCAACGTGCCCGGCGGCGGCGTCGCCGGACTGCTCGCTGCCTCGCCGACGTTCGGCCCCGTGATCAACGCAGGCTTGGCGCAAGCCGGCCTGCAGCCAGGCACGCCGGATTACGCCGCCTTCCTCGGCGCCGCGCAGACCGTCGTCGATTCCGGCGATTCGATCAACTTCGCGTTCGCCACGGCGGGCAAGAGCATCCTCGCCCAGGAAGTGGTCGGTGATGCCAACCATCCGAACGACCAGGTGATCCCGAACTCGGTGGCTTCGGCGCCGACCTCGGGCACGGAACCGCTGCTGGCCGCGCTCGGACTGTCGAGCATCAAGGCAACGACGCAGTCCCCGACGTACATTCGCGGCGTGGTGCGCTTCACCCAGGGCACGCACGGTTCGCTGCTCGATCCGACCAGTTCGCCCGCGGTCACCGCGGAAATGCAGGGCGAGATGGCGAGCATGATCGCTTCGGGCGGTCAGGCCGTGATCGTCTCGAATCCTTCCGTCATCGTCAGCCAGTAACCGGGGATAACCATCATGACCACCTACCACCACAGTGCCGTGCATTCCCGCTTGCTGCCGCGTAGCTTGAGCCTCGGCATCGCCATGGCGTTGGCCGGCATGGCGATTCAGCCCGTGCACGCGATCGAATTCGGCGACCCCGATGGCTTGCATGGAACCGTGAACACGACCGTGTCCTACGGCATCGCCTACCGCACCCAGGACGCTTCCAACAGTCTCATCGGCAAGGCCCATTTCAATCCGGCGATCGGCGCCCAGCCGCTCGGCGGCCCGGCCCAGCGCGCCGCGATCGGGCGCTGGTCGGTCAATAGCGACGATGGCGATCTCGCTTACGGCCGCTGGTCGCCGATCTCCAACGCAGTCAGCGCCAACATCGAACTCAACGTGAAGTATGGCGAGGACTGGGGCGCGTTCGTGCGCGGTTACGCCTTCTACGACGACGAAAACAACGGCCGTTACAACATCTCCAGCGATGCCGAGAAGAGAATCGGCAAGGACGCGAAATTCCTCGACTTCTTCCTTTGGCACAATTTCAACGTCGATGGCCACACCGGCACGGGCCGTCTTGGCCGCCAGGTGGTGAGCTGGGGCGAGAGCACATTCATCCAGGGTGGCGTTTCCAGCGCGATCAACCCGGTCGACGTATCCAAGCTGCACGTCGCCGGCGCAGAACTCAAGCAAGCCTTCGTGCCGATCAACATGTTGTGGGGCTCGTTCAACTTCACCGACACGCTTTCGGCCGAAGCGTATTACCAGTTCGAGTACCAGCAGACTGACCCGGATCCGGTCGGCAGCTTCTTCTCGACGAACGACTACGCCACCATCGGCGGCCGTTACGTCATGCTCAATTTCGGTACCGTGCCGCAGCCGGTGGTCAATCCCGACCGCTACTACGACGTTTGCTACGGGCGCAATTACCAGAACAGCGACACCGGCCTGCCGCCAGCGCTGGTGCAGGCCGGCTGCTCGGCCTCGTTCCCGCGCGGCCGCGACAGGTATCCGAGCGAGAACGGTCAGTTTGGCGGTGCGCTGCGCTACATGGCCGACTGGCTGAACAACACCGAGTTCGGCTTCTACGCGATCAACTACCACAGCAAGTTGCCGCTGGTGAGCGGTATCGCGGTCACGGCGCCGCCGTCGGGCGTGCTGCCTGTCGCCGGCAGCTATTTCGTCGAATATCCGAAGGATATCCGCCTGTTTGCGATGAGCTTCAATACCCTGCTCGAAACCGGCGGCATCGCCCTGCAGGGCGAGTTGAGCTACCGGCCGAACGTGCCGCTGCAACTGCATAGCGTCGAGCTGCTGTTCGCCGGCCTCACGCCACTCAACGGGGTGATTCCGCAACCCGCCTTGCGTTTCGTCAGCCAGCTCGGACAGTTCGCTCCCGGGCAGGAAATCCAGGGCTGGGAGCGGCACAAGATGTCGCAGTTGCAGCTGACCGCTACGAAGGTCTTCGGGCCGGACAACCTGTTCCGCGCGAACCAGATCGCCCTGGTCGGCGAAGTCGGATTCGACGAGGTCTGGGACCTGCCGGGCGGACTGCGTTTCAATGGCGACGGCACCGATACCGGTGGTGGCGCAGATGTCACCACCGGCTACCTGCGCAACCCGATCACGCAGACCAACGGTTTCGCGACCAAGTTCTCGTGGGGTTACCGCGTCGCCGCGCGCGGGGATTACAACAACGTGTTCGGCACGCCGTTCAACCTCTCTCCGCGCATTGCCTTCAGCCACGACGTGGGCGGCATCTCGCCGGGGCCGGGCGGAAACTTCATTCGCGGCCGCAAAGCCGTCACCGTTGGCGCCGAAGCCACCTACATCGACCGTTGGGTGTTCGATCTCGCCTACACGAATTATTTCGGCGCCGGCGACCTCAATCTGATCCGCGACCGCGATTTCATCCAGTTCTCGGCCAAATATTCGTTCTGAAGCATCGACGGGGAGACTAGACATGTTCCGATTCCAACACAGCAAGCTCGCCGTCCTGGTGGCCTGCGCGGTATTCGCCGTCGGTGTACAGGCCAAGGCGCCGCCCGACGAAGTGGCCAAGCTCGGCCTCACCGGCACGCCGCTGACGCCGGTCGGCGCCGAACGCGCCGGCAGCAAGGACGGCGTCATCCCGGAATGGACCGGCGGCATCACCACGCCGCCCGCCGGCTACAAGACCGGCATGCACCATCCGGATCCGTTCCCGAACGACAAGCCGTTGTTCACGATCACGGCGAAGAACTACAAGGATTACGCGGACAAGCTTTCCGTCGGACAGCAGGCGATGTTCGCCAAGCATCCGGACTGGCGCATGGTCGTGTATCCCACGCGGCGCAGCGCGAGTTATCCGCAGCGCACGTATGAGATGACGATAAAGAACGCCGCGACCGGCGAGCTGGTCGACGACGGTGAAGGCGTGGCGAACGTAGCCGAAGGCTTGCCCTTCCCGATCCTGGACAAGGATCCGACCAAGGCCGGCATGGAAGCGATCTGGAACCACAAGTTGAAGTTCAAGGGCGTGACGTTCGAACGCTGGAACGACCAGGCCATCCCGACCTCGTCGGGCCAGTACACCCTGATCCGCTTCCACGAGTTCGGCCTGGGTCTGTATTACAAGCCCGGCAACACGCTCAAGGACATCCACAACATCCTGCTGTACTTCCTCGAAGACGTGGTTTCGCCGCCGCGCCTCGCCGGGCAAGTGCTGCTCGTGCATGAAACCCTGGATTCGAAGAAGGAACCGCGCCAGGCGTGGATCTACAACCCCGGCCAGCGCCGCGTTCGGCGCGCGCCGAACGTGGCCTACGACAATCCCGGCACGGCCTCGGACGGCCTGCGCACGAACGACATGACCGACATGTTCAACGGTGCGCTGGACAAGTACAACTGGAAGCTGATCGGCAAGAAGGAAATGTACGTGCCGTACAACTCCTACAAGGCGCACAGCGACAAGACCAAGGTCTCGGACCTGATCCAGCCGAACTTCATCAATCCGGACCTGCTGCGCTACGAGTTGCATCGGGTGTGGATCGTCGAAGCCGACCTCAAGCCCGGCCAGCGCCATATCAATCCCAAGCGCACGTTCTACCTCGACGAGGACAGCTGGCAGATCCTTGAAATCGACCACTACGACAGCCAGGGCAAGCTGTGGCGCTATTCCGAGGCGCCGAGCGTGAACTACTACGAGGTCCCCGTGTTCTGGTCGACGCTGGAAATCGCCTACGACCTGAAGGCCGGGCGCTATCTCGTGCAGGGCCTGGACAACCAGGAACCGGAATACAACTTCTCGTATCCGGCCACGCCCGACATGTTCTCGCCACAGGCGCTGCGCACACGCGGCATCCAGTAGCGCGCGCAAAGTCCGCGCACCAAAATCGGCCGCCCACTGGGCGGCCGATGCGTTTTTGGAGTAACGTAGGGCGGCAATGCGCAAAGGGGCGGGGCAATGAAGCGATCCGGATATTCCCGTTGGCGGCTCGCGGCGGCGCTGGCTGCGTGCGTGACTTCAATTTCGGCGACGGCCGCTGATAAATTCGTGTGGCCCGATCCGGTGGACAGTCCGGCCGAAATCATGCCGCTGGCGGCGCAATCCCTGTTGCTGGGTCTGGCCCGCACCGCGAACGGCTACGTCGCCGTGGGCGGGCGCGGCGACATCCTTGTCTCCGCCGACGGCACCCAATGGAAGCAGGCGCAGGTGCCGACGCGCTCCACCCTGACCGCCGTGGCCGCGATCGACGCAAACGTGTGGGCCGTCGGCCACGACGGCGTGATCGTGCACAGCGCCGACGGCGGCGAACACTGGCAGATGCAGCGCAAGGATTCCTGGCGCGCGCCGACGGGCGATGCGCCGACCGACCCGCGCCAGGGCGCGCCCCTGCTCGGCGTATTGTTCACGGATCCGAAACACGGCTTTGCCGTCGGCGCCTACAGCCTCGCGCTGCGCACCGACGACGGCGGCGAACACTGGCAGGAAATCACCGTGGCGCCGAAGCCCAAGGACGACGCGAACGACGCCGGTAGCGGCGATGCCGCTGGCGCGGACTCCATCCAAGGCGGCGGCGCCCAGTCCGGCGACAAGTGGACGTTCAACCAGAGCCAGCTCAAGATCGGGCAGGAACCGACGCCCCACCTCAACGCGATCATACGCACCGGCAGCGGCGCGCTGTTCATCGTCGGCGAGCGCGGCGCGGCTTTTCGTTCGCGCGATTCCGGAGCGACCTGGCAGCGCCTGCAACTGCCCTACGACGGTTCCATGTTCGGCGTGATCGGCTACGCCGCCGACCACGTGCTCGCGTTCGGCCTGCGCGGCCACGCGTTCGAATCCACCGATCTGGGCGACCACTGGACCCAGGTTCCGACCGGCACCGAGCTCAGCCTGATGGGCGGCACCGCGCTGCCCGACGACGGCGCCGCCATCGTCGGTGCGAACGGCATCGTGCTGGTGCGCGCCAAGGGCGGACAGCCGCTGACGAGCCATGCCGACCAGAGTGCCGGCACCATCGCCGAAGTCCTG
>DASTAL010000089.1:0-7211 GCA_035712685.1 Rudaea sp.
GCGTCGACGTCGAATTTTATGCCTATCCCGCCGACACGCATTTCCCCGTGGATATCGTGCAGACGGTGGATGTTTACCGGCGCTGGGTGGGATGGATGCAGAAGCACCTGTGACGGTAACGGGCGCACCGCTTGGCGCGCCCGCTTGAGCGTGTCAGGCGCCGATGAAGTCGGACTTTCCGAGTTCCACCCCGTTGTGGCGCAGGATCGCGTACGTCGTGGTGATGTGGAAATAGAAATTCGGCATGGCGTAGAAGCGCAGGTAATCCAGGCCGTTGTCGAAGTGCCGGTCGCCGTGGCGCATCTTCAGGGTGATCGCCTTGCTCTCGCTGCCGGCGAAGTTCGCCGCCGGAATGCCGTTGATGAAATCGCGTACCTTGGCGACGCGCGCCTTGAGTTCGGCGAACGTGGTTTCGTTGTCCTCGTGCGATGGCACGTCCACGCCGCCCAGGCGCGCCGCGCCGCCCTTTATCATGTCGCAGGCAATCTGCACCTGGCGCGTGAGCGGGAACATGTCCGGCGCCAGGCGCGCGCCAGTGAGAACCGTCTGGTCGATTTTCTTCGCTTCGGCGAAGGCGGCGCCCTTGTCGAGGATCGCGGACAGGTTGCCGAGCATCCGGTTGGCGATCGGAACGATCATTTCGTACATCGAGACTTGCATGGAATTTCCTTTTGCGCTGGGTACGGGGGTGTGCAAATTGGCACAACGCCGTGAAAATCGCCAGCGGCAAGCTACAATTGCTGGCCAAGGCCCCGTAGCTCAGCTGGATAGAGCGCGCCCCTCCTAAGGGCGAGGTCGCCCGTTCGAATCGGGCCGGGGCCGCCACGGCCTCTCTGGTAGAATTGCAGGCCTGCCTTGCGCCGCCCGGCGCCGGCTTTTTCCCGTTTCGGAGCCACCCATGTCCGCACCCATCCTCAAGGCCCTGGGCCTTGGCCAGAACAATTCCGGCACCTACCTCGGCCACGGCGAGTGGTCGAAAACAGTCGATGCCGGCCTGCTGCAATCGATCAATCCGAGCACCAACGAAGTCATCGCCGAAGTCCACGCTTCCAGCGCGAGCGACTACGCGGCGATCGTCGAGCGTGCGCAGGAAGCCTTCGCGACCTGGCGCACGACTCCCGCGCCGCGCCGCGGCGAAGCGATTCGCCTGTGCGCCGACGCGCTGCGCCGGCACAAGGATGCGCTCGGCTCGCTGGTCGCTCTGGAGATGGGAAAGTCCAAGCCCGAAGGCGACGGCGAAGTGCAGGAAATGATCGACATCGGCGACTTCGCGGTCGGGCTGTCGCGCCAGCTCTACGGCCTGACCATGCATTCCGAACGCCCCGGCCATCGCATGTACGAGCAGTGGCACCCGCTCGGCCTCGTCGGCGTGATCAGCGCATTCAACTTTCCGGTCGCGGTGTGGGCGTGGAACGCGTTCGTCGCGGCCGTGTGCGGCGACATCACGCTGTGGAAGCCGTCGCCGAAGACGCCGCTGTCCGCGATTGCCGCCATGCGCATCTGCAACGAGGCGCTGAAGTCCGGCGGCTTCCCGGACATCTTCTTCCTGTTCAACGATGCCGGCACCGAACTCGCCTCGCGGTTCGTCGACGACAAACGCATCGCGCTGATCAGCTTCACCGGCTCCACGCGCGTCGGCCGCATCGTCGGCGAGCGCGTCGCGCAGCGCATGGGCCGCTCGCTGCTCGAACTCGGCGGCAACAACGCGATCATCGTCGATGCCACGGCGGACCTGAAACTCGCCATCCCGGCGATCGTGTTCGGCGCGGTCGGCACCGCCGGCCAGCGCTGCACGACCACGCGCCGCCTGTTCGTGCATGAATCGATTTTCGACGACGTGCTGGCCAAGCTCGTCGCCGCGTACAAACAGGTCGAAAAGAAGATCGGCGATCCGACCGACGCGAAGAACCTGATGGGTCCGCTCAACAGCCGCGACGCGGTGAACGCCTATCTCGGCGCGATCGAAAAAGCCAAGGCCAGCGGCGGCAAGATCGCCACCGGAGGCGCCGCGATCGAGGGCAAGGGCAATTTCGTGTTGCCGACAATCGTCACGGGCCTGAAAAATTCGGACGAAGTCGTGCAGACCGAAACCTTTGCGCCGATCCTGTACGTGATGAAATTCAAGGCCATCGACGAAGCCATTGCGCAGCAGAACGCGGTACCACAAGGTCTGTCGTCGTCAATCTTCACGCAAGATCTGAAAGCCGCCGAAGCGTTTCTCGGCGCCGCCGGCAGCGACTGCGGCATCGCCAACGTCAACATCGGCACCTCGGGCGCCGAGATCGGCGGTGCGTTCGGCGGCGAGAAGGAAACCGGCGGCGGCCGCGAATCGGGCTCGGATGCATGGCGCGCCTACATGCGCCGCCAGACCAACACGATCAACTACTCCAACGCGTTGCCGCTGGCACAGGGCATCAAGTTCGAGTTCTGAGAAACTTCTGGCGTTGCGAAACGCGGCATGTGCATGATATGTTAATGCACATGCTGCGGAGGTCGCCATGAAAACCGAACGCGTCACCTTGCTGATCTCGCCCGACGACAAACGCCGCTTCCAGAACCTGGCCGAGGATCGCGGCATCACCACCAGCGAACTGGTGCGCCAGGCGGTGCACGCCTTCGGCACCGCCTCGGTCGACGAAGCGCATGAGTTGGCCGCCCTCACCCGTGAATTGCGCCAGACGATCCCGGACATGCGCCGCAGCCTGCGCGATGCCAATGCTGCCGCAGAGCGCGCCATTGCTGTCCTGCGTGGCGACAATCCGCAGCATCGCGTCGCCGAGCCGCGTGCGCGTCGTCGCGTCGGCAAGCGCTGACATGGGCGTCCTTGCCGATGCCATCGCCGTGCTCAAGGATGTGCTGCAGATGCGCGGCGACATGGACCGTCTTGCGCGCAACGTCGAAACCCTGACGCAACTCATGACCGATCTCGACCGTCGCATGATCCGCATCGAAACGATGGTGGAGATTGCGGAGAAGCGCCGTGCGCCGCCGCGCCTTTCCAAGACTTGAACGCCGTCCTTGTACGCGCTGACCCGCCAGTTTCTTTTTTGTCTCGACGCCGAACGCGCGCACGATCTGGCGCTGACCTCGATCGAGGCAGCTTACCGTACCGGCCTGAATCCCTTGCTGGCGTCGAAACCGGCGCCGCTGCCGACGCAGGTTTTCGGCATCGAATTCCCGAATCCGGTCGGACTCGCCGCCGGCCTCGACAAAAACGGCGCGCATATCGATGCACTGGCCGCCCTGGGTTTCGGCTTCATCGAAATCGGCACCACCACGCCGCGAGCGCAACCCGGCAATCCCAAGCCGCGCATGTGGCGGTTGCCGGAGTACCAGGCCGTGATCAACCGGCTGGGATTCAACAACGCCGGCGTCGACGCACTCGTGCGCAACGTGGAGCACGCCCGCCACACCGGCGTGCTCGGAATCAACATCGGCAAGAACAAGGACACGCCGAACGAGAACGCCGTCGAGGATTACCGGTACTGCCTCGAACGCGTCTACGCCTGCGCCAGCTACGTGACCGTCAATATCTCCTCGCCGAATACGCAGGGCCTGCGCGATTTGCAGGAAGAGGAAACCCTCAAGCGTTTCATCGGCGCGTTGCGCGAGGCACAGGAGAGCCTCGCAGTACGACATGGCACGCGCAAACCGATGCTGCTGAAGATCGCGCCGGATCTTGCCGAAGCCGAGATGGATGGCATCGCGCAGGTGCTGCTGGCGGCGAAAATCGATGGCCTGATCTGCACCAACACGACCATCGATCGCGGCGCCGTTGCCGGTGCCAAGCACGCTGAAGAAGCCGGAGGTTTATCGGGCAAGCCTATGTTCGGAAAGGCTACTGCCGTCTTGCATGGCATGGCGCAACGGCTTGGCGACAAGATTCCACTCATCGGCGTCGGCGGCATCCTTTCCGGCGCGGATGCGGCGGCGAAAATCGCCGCTGGCGCCAGTCTCGTGCAGTTCTATTCCGGCATGGTCTATCGCGGTCCGGCCCTGATCGGCGAATGCGTCGAAGCGATCCGGAAACGGGCCGCACGATGAAACCGGACACCTTGAGCGAGTCCGGCTATCGCGTTACCGAGGACGCGGACCTCACGCGCCATAACAGTTTCCGTGTGCCTGCCCACGCGCAATGGCTGATCGAGGTGGACGATGCGCGCACGCTGCCGGAGGTGTTCGCCCTGGGCGCCGTGCAACGATCGCCGCTGCTGATCCTCGGCGAAGGCAGCAACGTGTTGCTCACCCGCGACTGGCCTGGTGTCGTGCTCTCGCCGGTCGCGCGCGGAATTCGTATCCTCGAAGATGGAGGCAACGACGCGCTGGTGCGCGTGGATGCCGGAGAGAACTGGAACGACTTCGTGCATTGGTCGCTCGGCAAAGGATTCAGCGGGCTTGAAAACCTAATCCTGATTCCGGGCAGTGTCGGCGCCGCACCGATCCAGAACATCGGCGCGTACGGCGTGGAAGTGCGCGAGTTCGTCGAAACTGTCCAGGCCTTCGACCGGCAAAACGGTCGAATCGTCCGGCTGACCAACGCCGACTGCGCCTTCGCCTATCGCGACTCGCTGTTCAAACACGAGCCGGATCGCTACCTGGTCTGCGCGGTCGAATTCCGGTTGCCGCGACGGCGCGAACTGCGTCTGGATTACGCTGGCGTGCGCGAAGAACTCGCGGCGATGAAAATCGACGCGCCGAGCCATGCGGCCGTCGCCGACGCGGTAATGCGCCTGCGCCTGCGCAAGTTGCCGAACCCCGCCGTAATCGGCAATGCCGGCAGTTTCTTCAAGAATCCCGTCGTATCGACGGCTCAGGCAGGCGATTTGCAGCGCGCGCATCCGACGCTGCCGAGTTGGCCCGCCGAGTACGGGCAGCGCAAGTTGTCCGCGGCCTGGCTGGTCGAAGCGGCCGGCTTCAAGGGCCTGCGCGAAGGGGACGCAGGCGTTTCCGAACGCCACGCGCTGGTACTGGTCAATCACGGCGCCGCGACCGGTGAACAGATCTGGACGCTGGCGCAGCGCATCATGGACGGCGTACGAGCAAGATTCGGCATCCGCATCGAGCCCGAACCACGCATCGTCTGACGCCGTCGTCACAGATTTCTCTTCAATAACCTGGAGTAAGTCAATGTATTCAACAGACAAGACCAGGCTGTTTGCCCTGACGATCTTGCTCGGTTGCGGACTCGCCGCCGCCAGTGCGGCGCCGGTATTCGCCAAAGGCCCGGCCGCCGCGGCGGAACAGTCCAACGTGCTGCGCGCGATCCTGGACAATGGCCTGCGTGTGGTGATCGTGAAGGATTCGCTGGCGCCGATGGTGACCACGCAGATCACCTACATGGCCGGCAGCTACGAGACACCACAGGGTTATCCCGGCACCGCGCACGCGCTCGAACACATGCTGTTCCGCGACAGCAAGGGGCTGTCCGGCTCACAGTTGAACGAAATCACCGGCAAGATGGGCGCGGAGAACAATGCCTTCACCACCAACGACGCGACCCAGTACTACTTCGTTGCCCCGGCGCAATACGTCGACCTGCTGCTGAAGATCGAGGCCACGCGCATGCGCGGCGCGCAGTTGTCCGACAAGGATTGGGGGCTGGAAAAGGGCGCGATCGAGCAGGAAGTTTCGCGCGACATTTCCGATCCAGGCTACCTCGCCTTCGCCGATGCCGAACGCACGCTGTACGCCGGCACCGGCTACGCCGAAGACGCACTCGGCACGCGCCCTTCGTTCGACAAGACCACCGGCAAGATCCTGCAGGGCTTTTATGATTCCTGGTACGTGCCGAACAATGCCTTGCTGGTGATCGCCGGCGATGTCGATGCGCAGGCGACGCTGGCCAGAGTCAAGGAATTGTTCGGTTCCATCCCGCACCACGACACGCCTGCGCGCGCATCGGTGAAGCTGATCGCGTTCAAACCCTCGACGATCAGCAAGACCACGCCACAGGGCACCGGTTCGGTGCAATTCATGTACCGCATGCCGGGCATGAAATCAAAGGATTACGCGGCTTCGGAAGTGCTCATGGACGTATTGGGCAACGCACGCAGCAGACTTTCGGAACTGGCGGCGCAAGGCAAGGTGCTTTCGGCCGACGCCGGCGAGCAGCCGTTTGGCCACGGCGGCATCGGCATCGTCGAGGTCGGATTTCCGAAAGGCGGCGATTCGGCGCAAGCGCAAAAACACCTGGATGACGTCGTCGCCGATCTGCTCAAGAACGGGGCTCCGGCCGATCTCGTCGACGCGGCCAAACGTTCCGAACTCGCCCAAGCCGAATTCAAGAAGAACAGCGCTGTGGAACTGGCCAGCGCCTGGTCGTGGGCACTGGCCTGGCAAGGTCTGGATTCGCCGGATCAGGCCGAACAGCAGATCCGCGATGTGAGCGTCGACGACGTAAACCGTGTCGCGCGCGAATATCTGAAGGCCGATCAGCGCGTCACAGTGGTGCTGACGCCCGACCCGAACGGCAAGCGCCCGCCGAACAGCCAAGGCTTCGGCGGCACCGAAAAATTCGGCAGCGACGACAAGCTCGACGTGCCGCTTCCCGAATGGGCGAGCACGGCGCTGGCCAGGCTCGAAATGCCGCACTGGACGCTGGCTCCCGTGTCGATGAAGCTCGACAACGGCATCACCCTGATCGTGCAGCCCGAGTCCGTGAGCAAGACGGTCACCCTGATCGGCCATGTTGACCATGACGCGAAGCTGCAGGAGCCGACCGGCAAGGACGGCGTCGGCCGCTTGCTCTCGGCGTTGTTCGACTACGGCACCACCACGCTCGACCGCACGGCCTTCCACAAGGCACTGGACGAAATTGCCGCGACCGAATCGGCCGGCGACGACTTCAAGCTTGCCGTGCCGACCGCCGGTTTCGAGCGCGGCATGCAATTGCTCGCCGACAACGAGCTGCATCCGGCATTGCCGCAGTCCGCTTTCGACGTGCAGCGCAAAACCCTGTCGCGCACGCTTGCCGGCGAAATGCAGTCGCCGCAGTACAAGATGTTCCGCGCGCTGGGCAAGGGCCTGTTGCCGGCTGGCGATCCGGGCCTGCGCGAAGCGACGCCCGCGACCGTCGACAAACTGGATTTGGCCGATGTGAAATCCTATTTCGCGCAGAGCTACCGGCCGGACCTGACGACGATCGTCGTGGTCGGCGACGTGACGCCGGAATCGGCGAAATCCACGGTCGAGAAATACTTCGGCGGCTGGAA
>DASTAL010000090.1:0-9984 GCA_035712685.1 Rudaea sp.
CGGGTGATGCGGCCTTTGTAGATATTGGCCTTTTTCTGTTCTTTCGAGGGGATCTCGATATCGAGATCGTAGAGGGTTTGGCCATCGACAATGGCCACGCGCAACTCTTCACGCTGAGTTGCGTTGATCAGCATACGCTTCATTTTTACATCCTCGGCGCTCGACCGTGGACTGCGTCGCGATTCCGCGCCGAATTCGGCGGCGGAGCCGCGCAAGCCGTGGGCGTGGCACGCCACCACGGGAGCGCTTTGTATCTGCCGGCGCAACATCTGCGCCTGGCGGTTTATAGGTGCCCTTTTGCGCTGCCGGGACTCCACGCCGCCATGACGGGGGCGGGCAATCCGCGATCCGACCCGTTAGGATTACGCGGCGGCCGAGGGCTCCTCCCGGAGTTGGCTCGGGCGCCGGCGCAGGCCGGCGGGCGGATGCGTCGTCACGCCGTCTGACCGGCGCTGACGCGAAACGCCCGTGAAGTGTAACACACCGGCCGATTTTTCCAATACTTACGCGGACTTCGATGAATCTCGATACAAAGCAATCAGGCCCCGCCGTGCGTCTGGCGACGGTTCCCGACGACCGCGACGGGCAGCGCATCGACAATTTTCTGACCGGACAACTCAAGGGCGTACCGAAAAGCCTGGTCTACCGTCTGCTGCGTACCGGGCAAGTACGCATCAACGGCAAGCGCGCCAAACCCGATGCGCGCGTTTCCGCAGGCGACACGGTGCGCATTCCGCCCGTGCGAACGGCAGCGGCGGGCGAGTCCGGACCGGCGCCGAGGGCGATGATCGAGCGCGTGGTGCAGTCGATAATTTTCGAAGACCGGGATTTCCTGGTCCTCGACAAGCCGGCCGGCATTGCCGCTCATGGCGGCAGCGGCGTCGCTTTCGGCGCGATCGAACTGCTGCGCGCGGCACGACCGGACGAAACCCTGGAACTGGCACACCGGCTGGACCGCGACACCAGCGGCGTGCTCGTCCTCGCGCGCCGGCGCGCGGCGCTGACCGCCCTGCAGGAACTGATTCGCGAAGGACACATCACCAAGCAGTATCTGGCCTTGTTGCACGGGCACCCCAAGCGCGCGCGATTCGATGTCAATGTGCCTTTGCGCAAATTCGATTTGCAGGGTGGCGAGCGCATGGTGCGTGTGAGCGACGACGGTAAGCCCGCGCTGACCGCGTTCAAGGTGCTCGGCAGCTACGCAGATGCCAGTCTCGCCGAAGTGACTTTGTATACCGGGCGCACGCACCAGATTCGCGTGCATGCGCAACATGCCGGTCATCCTCTCGCCGGCGACGAAAAGTACGGATTGCGCGAGTTCAACAAGGCCATGCGCGCTTTCGGCCTGCGCCGCCTGTTTCTGCACGCGGCGCGCTTCGAGTTCGAGTTGAATGGCAAGACGCACAGTTTTTCCGCGCCGCTGGCGCCGGACCTGGCGGACGTTCTCGACCGCCTGCCTACTGGAAAAACCGCGCGCTGACCTCGGCCGAGTACAGCCAGTCCGGCGGCAGCAGTGCGATCAACACGAGTGCGCTGGCGGCATGCGAAAACGCGAGCGGCAACAAGGCACGCTCGCGCAAGTAAAGCGCGCACCAGCACAACCCACCGAAAAACGTGGCGAGCATCAAACCGGCGTTCGGCGTGTGCATCAAGGCGAAGCCGAGTGCGCCGAAATACTGCGCAAGCACCGTGCTCCCGGTAACGAGTTTCCAGCGACTGGTGCATACGACACAGACCAGATACTGCTGGATAAGCGCCCAACCGAGATAGCGCCACACATGCGCCGCACTGATCGACCGGATCGAGACGTCGCCAGAAAAATGCGCGGCAATGCCGATGCCCGCAGCGAGTGCGACCACCGCGGCTGCAAGCAGCCACGCGCGCGTACCGCCGTTCCATTTCCAGTCGCGGGGAAAACCGAGGGTGACCGCATAGGCGCCGACGCTGGCAATCAGGAATTTCTGGTTGGCGCCGACTTCGCCGGTGAAATGCCCACCGACGACCAGCCACAACGGCGCGGCAAGCACCAGTACGATTTCCAGCGCGGCGCGCACACGCGGCTGGCGTGGCGGGAAAATGCGCGCGAATAAAAGTACGGCAGCGAATGCGATCAGCGCGGTCCAACGCAGTGCGACGGGAATATCTGCGATGCCTGATCGTGTCGTTGGCGTGCGCGCAAGGGCGAAGGTTGCATCCAACGCATTCTGAGGCACGACGACCGCGGCCGGCAGTGCATGTAGGATCGTATCGAACATCAGGCGTTGCTGTTCGACGCGACGCGTTTGTGGAATCGCAAGAATCGGCGCGCCCAACTTCGCCAACCCAGCTATTTGCGCGGCGCCGAATCCGGTATCCGACACGCGATATACTGGAATGACGCCGGGCGCTGCGGACTCGCCCGGTTGGGCGAGCATGATGGGGTGCGTCAGTTCGAGCGGCTCGTATTGCACGGGACGATCGAGCGTGGCGCCGTTGAATTGCAAGGTCGCTCCCTGCGGCAGCGTGAAACGCAGGCGCAACATGGCGGCCACTTCCGGCTGGCGAATCGCCATGCCATCGGGTGCTCGCCACTCGAACTTTTCCATGTCGATGTTGGTCGCCGTGGAGATCCCGGCGAGAGGGAACGGCGCACTTGTCCATGCACCGCCGTCGAGACGTTCACGGACGACCAGTTGTACCTGCGCGGCCGCATTCGCGAATGCGAACAGGCGCAGCCGCGGGAAATCGCGCAACGGGATGTTGCGTTCCAGACGCAGGCCGATCTCGAAAGGCTGGCCGCGTGATGTCACCAGCAGGCAATCGTCGGCGAAATCGGCTTGCGCATCGCCGAAAACGCGCTGGGCGACGATGTCTTGCGGACGATAACCCCATTGCCACGGCGTTTCGCCCGACGCGGCGAGGGCCAACGTGCGCGCGGCATCGTTACGAAGATGCGCGGTGAACTGCCGTTGGGCGAGATGTTCCAGACCCCAGGCGGTAAAGCAGAGCAGGGCGGCGAACGCCAGCGCCGTGGCAATCGTCGCGCGTTTGCCCTCAGTTTGCAGACAGCGCCTCGGCTTTGGCGGCGCAAATGAAATCGTTCAGCGACAGGCCGCCGACGTCGTGCGTCGAGAAGCGGACCAGGCACCGGCCCCAGCCCAGTTCCAGATCGGGATGATGGTTTTCGTTCTCCGCGATGAATCCAAGTGCGTTCACGAACGCCAGCGCATGAAGGAAGTCCGCAAAACGGAATTCGCGGCGGATATCGACGTTGCCAGGCCCGAATTCCCAGCCATCGAGAACGCCCAGCAGTTCCTTTGCGCGCGCTGCGGACAGTTGGTTTTCCTTGCCCTTGAGCGGTTTGCAACGTTGCTTGCGCAGTTCGTCGGCGGTCATGGCGGGTTCCTCGCGTGTCGTCGAAAGTATAGCAACCGTGACGCGGCGCCAATTCAGGACTAAAATAGTCCGGTATTTATTTGACGATAACGCCATGCTCACCCTGACCGAATCCGCGCAACGCCATTTTCGCCGCCTGATCGAGCAGCAGGGTATCGCCGGGCTTGGCGTGCGCATGCAGGTGGTGCATCCCGGTACGCCGAAAGCCGATTGTCGACTGGAATTCTGCGAAGCTGCCGATTTGTCCGGCGGTGAATGGTCGCTGGACTGCGATGGCTTCAATCTTTACGTGGATGCGCAGAGCATGCCGTATCTCGACGAGGCGCTGGTCGATTTTTCGAGCGACGCCACGGGCGGGCAGTTGATCGTCCGTGCGCCGAAATTGAAAGGCAGTCCGCCGTCGGTCGATGCCGATCTCGCCGAACGCGTGCGCTATGTGCTCGAAACCGAAGTCAATCCGCAAATCGCCGCGCATGGCGGCCGTGCGACGCTGGTGGAAATCACCGGCGACAAAGCCGTGGTGCTGCGCCTGGGCGGAGGCTGCCATGGTTGCGGCATGGCCGACGTGACCTTGAAGCAGGGCATAGAACGCACCCTGCGCAAGCATTTTCCCGAGATTTCAGCGGTACGCGACGCGACGGACCATGCCAGCGGGCACAATCCATACTACCGTGGCCATGAGGGCCGCAGCGCCGTGCAGCAATGACACGTTTCGGGGAATGAATCAGTCGCCCTGTTCGGCACGCGACAGGTCGCCGAGCTTGCCGGGCATTGCCGCGAAGTAGCGTGACAGCTTGTCGATATCGGCGTCGCTCAGGGTCTTGGCAAAGCCGGCCATGATCGCATTCTGGCGCCCGCCGGATTTGTACTCCTGCAAGGCGCGTGCGAGATAGTCGTGATACTGGCCGGCGAGGCGCGGATAGATCGTCGCCGTGGAATTGCCGTCCGTTCCGTGGCAGGCCGCGCAAGGCTTGGCCAGGTCTGCCGCCGTGGCGCCGGGCGCGCCGCCGGCTTCGGCTGCAAAAGCGTTGATGGCGATCAGTCCGGCCGCGAACGCGGCGAGTCGAATGAAATTCCGATTCATATTCATGTGGCTTTCCTTATTTGCTCGGGCTCAGGCTGGACAAGTACGCGGCGACGTTGCGGATATCCTCGTCGGACAGGCTTTCGCCCTGCGCGCGCATGGTCGGATGCGAGCGTTCGCCCTTCTTGTACTCGGTCAACGCGGCCACGATGTAGTCGTAGTTCTGGCCGGCGATGCGCGGCACGTGATAGTTCGGGTAGGCGTTCTTGTAGCCGGTGACGCCGTGGCATCCGCCGCAGGTATAAACCAGCGATTTGCCGATTTTCGGATCGCCCTTGCCGGTATCGGCGGCAAGCGCTGGAACGGCGAGCAGGGTGGTGGCGAACAAGGCGATGCGGCAGGCGGAGGCGATTTTTTGCATGGCGGGTCGTGCAATCCGTGACTGGGCGAAAAACCCGCGAAGTATAACGTGGCGAATGCGCGCGTCGCTACCCGCGGGGTAGGCGCATGAGAATTTACCGTTGCCGTTCCGATTCCACTCGCGATGCAACTCAGCGGCGCCTTTGCGCATCCATGATGGTTGCCATGTGTGTTGCATGACTTGCGGCCCTATCGACAAGATCGACATCGGGATAACTTGCCGGTCGCATCGCGCAGGGGCTTGCGTAATATGGTGATATAGTTTAGTATAACACCAGTTCAATTCCCATCCCCGCAGCCGAACCGAGCCTCTCATGATCGCCGCAAAAACGCGAAACGCACTGATTATATTGATGTTTGCTGGAATGGCTGGGCTGCTTTCCGCCTGCAATCGCGATGGAGCCGCGGCGCAGACCAAGGCCCCGACGGTCGATGCGGTGCCGGTTGAAGTCGCCTTGGCCGCCCATAGCGCGATCAGCGCGAGCTACAGCGGAACGGCTGCGCTGGTTGCCGATCACGAAGCTCAGGTCACCGCGAAAACCTCGGGCGTTCTGAAGAAGCTCTATGTCGAAGAAGGCATGACCGTGAAGGCGGGGCAATTGCTCGCCGAACTCGACGATGCCGATGCACTCGCCAAAGCCAAGCAAGCCGAGGCGCAGATGCACAAGGCGGAGGCAACGTTCGCGCATGCGCAGGCGGCGATCCCGAAACACCTGATCCCGGAATACGAGTACGAGCAGGACAAGTTCGATCTGGCCGCACAACGCGCCGCCTATGAGGCCGCGAACATCCAGTTGTCGTACACGCGCATCGTCGCACCGGTCGATGGCGTGATTGCCGAGCGCGGCATCAAGATCGGCAATCTCGTGCAGGCGAACCAGAACCTGTTCCGCATCGTCGGCATGAATCCGTTGCAGGCCGTGTTGAACGTGCCGGAACGCCAACTTGGAATCCTCAAGGCAGGGCAGGCGGTGCAGCTCGAAGCCGATGCGCTGCCGGGCAAGAAATTCGCCGGATCCATCCTGCGCATTGCGCCGGTCGTCGATCCGGCCAGCGGCACGTTCCGCGTCACCTGCCAGTTCCGCGACGCCAGCGCGATTTTGCGTCCCGGCATGTTCGCGCGCATCGACATTGTCTACGACCAGCGTGCCGACGCACTGACCGTGCCGCGCTCGGCATTGGTGGAGGAGGACGGCCAGACGTCGGTGTTCGTGGTCGACAAGGCGCCGCCCGCGCCTGCACCGAAGGCCGAAGCCGGCAAGCCCGCCGCAAACGCGCCGGCTGCCGCGCCCAGCGGCTTCGTTGCCCATCGCCAGCTGGTGAAGACCGGTTACAGCGACGGCGACAAGGTGGAGATCATATCCGGATTGGATGCAGGCGCACGCGTCATCACGGTCGGCCGCAACGCCGTGCGTGACGGCACGGCCGTACTGGTGCTGGACAACAAGGCATGAGCCTCGTCGAACTCGCCACCCGTCGGCGCGTCACCGTCGGCATGGTGACGCTCACCCTGGTTTTGTTCGGGTTGATCGCGCTGTCCGGGCTGAAGGTCAACCTGCTGCCGGATCTGACCTATCCCACCCTGACCGTGCGCACCGCTTACGAAGGCGCGGCGCCGGCCGAGATCGAGACGCTGATTTCGCAGCCGGTCGAAGAAGCGCTCGGCGTGGTCAAGAACGTGCGCACGATCCACTCGGTGTCGCAGGCGGGCCAGTCCGACGTGATCCTGCAATTCGCCTGGGGCACGAACATGGACCAGGCCAGCCTCGATGTGCGCGACAAGCTCGACCTGCTGCAATTGCCATTGACCGCGAAGAAGCCGGTGCTGCTGCGCTTCAATCCAGCCACCGATCCCATCCTGCGTCTGGCGCTCACCGGCCCGGCGGCAAGCGGCGCGGCGGAGAACGCCGAATTGAAGCAGTTGCGCCGTTTTGCCGACGACGAGTTGCGCAAGCGTCTGGAACCGACAGCCGGCGTGGCCGCGGTCAAGGTTGGCGGCGGCCTCGAGGACCAGATCGACGTCGACATCGACCAGCAGCGCCTGCAGCAGCTCAACCTCAATGTTGCCGACGTGATCAAGCGCCTCGGCGACGAAAACGTGAACGTTTCCGGCGGACGCATCGAAGACGGTACCCAACGCTATCTCGTGCGCACGGTCAACCAGTTCACGGACCTCGGCCAGATGAGCGACCTGCTGATCAAGGTCGACAAGGGCGTGCCGATCCGGCTCAAGGACGTGGCCAACGTGCACCAGGGCCACAAGGAGCGTGAAGGCATCGTGCGCGTGGACGGGCACGAGGCGGTGGAACTGGCGATCTACAAGGAAGGCGACGCCAACACCGTCACCGTCGCCGCGGCAGTACGCAAGCAGCTGGACAGATTCACCTGCGCGAACCAGTCGCCGTCGTGCGTGAAGATCCTGCCGCCAAACGCGAAGCTGACCACGATCGACGATCAGTCCGTCTTCATCGAGAGCTCGCTCAACGACGTGCGCGACGACGCCATCATCGGCGGCGTGCTCGCGGTGCTGATCATCTTCTTCTTCCTCGCCGATTCGTGGAGCACGTTTATCATTTCGCTGTCGCTGCCGGTATCGCTGATCGCCACGTTCTTCTTCATGGGCGAAGCCGGGTTGAGCCTCAACGTGATGTCGCTGGGCGGGCTTGCGCTCGCCACCGGCATGGTCGTGGACGACTCCATCGTGGTGCTGGAAAACATCGCGCGCATGCGGGAGCGCGGCATCGGCATCGTCGAGTCGGCGGTGCAGGGCGCGCGCGAAGTGTCCATGGCCGTGACTGCCTCGACGCTGACCACGGTGGCAGTGTTCTTCCCGCTCGTGTTCGTGCAGGGCATCGCCGGCCAGTTGTTCCGCGACCAGGCGCTGACGATCACGTTCGCCATGCTCATTTCGCTGGTCGTGGCGATGAGCCTGATCCCCATGCTCGCTTCGCTGAAGGGCAGGGCACCGCTGGCATTCGCCGACGAAACCAAGGCGCCGCGTGTGCCGCCGCGCACGCGCATCGGCAAATTCTTCGCGGCGATCGGCCGCTTGTTCCGCTGGTTACCACGCGCACTCGGCTGGATCGGTTTCACGCTGGGCCGCTTTGGCGGAACCGTGATCGGTCGCATCCTGCGTTTCCTCGGCAAGGGCCTGCTTTCCGGCTACAACCGTGCTGCCGCGACGTATCACGCGTTCCTGCCCAAGGCGCTGGCGCATCCGTGGAAAGTGCTCGGTTTCGCCGCCGCGATGTTCGCCGTCGCCGTCGCGCTGATTCCGACCCTGGGCACCGACCTGATACCGCAACTCGCTCAGGGTCGTTTCGAGATGACGGTGAAGCAGGCGCCGGGTACGCCGCTGGCCGACACCGACGCGCTGGTGCGCGAGTTGCAGGCCAAGAACGCGAAGAACCCGCTGATCAAGATGATCTATGGCGTCAGCGGCACCGGCACGCGCCTGGACGCCAACCCGACCGAATCCGGCGAGAACATCGCGCGCCTGCTCGTGGTGCTGGCGCCCGGTGCTGGCCGCAAGGGCGAGAGCGAGGCGATGAACGCCTTGCGCGCGAGCATGGTCAGCCATCCCGGGAGCGAAGTGCAGTTCTCGCGGCCCAAGCTCTTCAGTTTCGACACGCCGCTGGAAGTGGATTTGCGCGGCTACGACCTGGATGCCCTGCAGAAGGCCGGCAACAAGCTGGCGGCCCTGCTGCAGGCGTCGCCGCGTTTCGCCGACGTCAAATCCAGCGCGCAGGGCGGTTCGCCCGAAATCCGCATTCACTTCGACCAGGATCGTGCCGCTGCACTCGGCCTGACCACGAAGCAGATTTCGGACCAGATCGTCGACAAGATCCGCGGCGCGGTAGCCACGCAGTACAACTTCCGCGATCGCAAGATCGACGTGCTGGTGCGCGCGCAACCCGACCAGCGCACTTCCCTCGACGGCATCCGCAATCTGATCGTCAACCCCGGCGCCGCCACGCCGGTGCGTCTGGCTTCCGTCGCCGACGTTACCGTGGCGATGGGGCCGAACGAGATCAACCGCATCGGCCAGGAGCGCGTCGCCATCGTTACCGCCAATCTGCACTACGGCGACCTCGGCAGCGCCGTCGCCGAGGTGCAGAAGATCCTGCGTGACAACCCGCTCGCGGCCGGCGTCAGCGCGCACATCGGCGGGCAGAGCGAAGAACTCGATGCCTCGCTGCGCTCGCTGATCTTCGCCTTGTCGCTGGCGATCTTCCTCGTCTATCTCGTGATGGCCTCGCAGTTCGAATCGCTACTGCATCCGTTCGTGATCATGTTCTCGATCCCGCTCGCCCTGGTCGGCGCGGTGCTGGCGCTGAAGATCACGTTCACGCCGCTATCCATCGTCGTGTTCATCGGCCTGATCATGCTCGCCGGCATCGTGGTCAAGAACGCCATCGTGCTGATCGACCGCATCAACCAGTTGCGTGAGGAGGGCGTGGACAAGCTCGCCGCGATCGCGCAGGCCGCCGAATCGCGCCTGCGGCCGATCACGATGACGACGCTGTGCACGCTGCTCGGCTTCATGCCGCTGGCATTGAGTTTCGGCGACGGCTCCGAAGTACGTTCGCCGATGGCGATCGCCGTGATCGGCGGCCTTGCGGTTTCCACCTTGCTAACCCTGGTCGTGATTCCGGTGGTCTACAACCTGCTCGATCGGCGTGCTGACGTGTGGTATCGCGAGCGCGGGTTGCGCAATCCGCGCCATCCGGAAGGTGCCGAAGCACTGGTCGAAGGCAGCACGCCGTGACGCTCGCCGAGCTCAGTCTCAAGCGCCCGGTCACGGCGGTGATGTTCTTCGTGTCGCTGCTCGTGGTCGGCGCGATCGCGGCGTTCCGCCTGCCGCTGGAAGGCATGCCGGATGTGCAATTTCCGTTCATGATGATCAACCTGCCGTATGCCGGTTCGACACCGGCGGAAGTCGAGCGCACGATCACGCGTCCGGTCGAGGACGCGCTGTCGACCTTGACCGGGATCGAGCACATGAACTCGACGTCGCGCGCGGACGGCGCGCAAATCTTCCTGCAGCTCAAATGGGGCGAGGACACGGCGGTCAAGGCGGTGCAGGCGCGCGAGAAGATCGACGCGATCCGCGACGAGTTGCCGAGCGACTTGCAGCGCTACACGGTGATGAAATTCGCCACCAC
>DASTAL010000091.1:0-1359 GCA_035712685.1 Rudaea sp.
ACCCGCGGCGCTGACCTACTACGCCACGGGAACCGGCCAGCTGTTTTCGCGCACCGGCTGGGACACGCACGCGATGTGGCTGAATTTCTCGGCCGGTCCGTACGTGCAAAGCCACGCGCACCAGGACCAGGGCGCGTTCACTTTGTTCGCCAACGACTGGCTGGCAGTGACCGAGAACATCTGGACCCACAGCGGCATCCAGCAAGGCACCGACACCAACAACGTGCTGCGCTTCGAAAACGGCGGCGCAATCGTGCCGCAGCATGAAGGCACGACGTCGACGATGACGGTGACGCCGGGCAGCGGCGGCGCCGTGCATGCGGTGGCCGACCTCACGCCAGCGTATGCCGGCGATCCGGCCGTGGCTTCATGGCAGCGCACGATCGATTTCGCCGGACACAAGCTCACCGTCAGCGACGCGTTCGCGCTCGGCAGCGGAACCTCGGCCATCTTCCAGGTCGATACGCCGGTGCAGCCCGTGATCAGCGGCAAGACCGCGCAGGCCGGCGACTTGCTGATCCGCGTGCTTGCGCCGGCAAACGCAACGCTCAGCGCGCTGGACTGGACCACGCAAAGCGATGCGAACGAAACCTACAACTCCGGTTGGCGCCTGGATGTCGCCGGCGGCACCAGCGGTTATGTCGTGGAACTGAGTGTCGACAGGATTTTCGCAGACGGTTTCAATTGAAAAGCACGCTTGCCGCGGCGTTCAGTCTGTTCGCTTGAACGTCACCACCAGCACGTCGCGATGTGCCGGTTGCGCCGGATCCACCGCGGCCACGGGCGTGACGCCGTGGAATACGCGCGCATCGTCCACCAACGCCGCATCGAACGGTTCGATCAGGGTGAAACTGCCGAGTTCGCGCCGATCCGGCGCATGGATCATGGTGGTTCCGCTGGCGATGTTGTGCCGCGCGATCAGCAGAACCAGCACGTAGTCGACGCCGTCGCGATGCATGCCTTCGGGCGTCGGCTGGCCCGGCAGGTCCGCACGCGCCTCGATGCGGAACTGGTGCGCCTCGATGCGCCAGCGTGTCACCGCCGGCGCGAGCGCATCGAATAGTCCGCAACAGAATCGCAGAACGGACTGCATGACGCTGCCGGAAACGATCTGTGCCGCGATCGGTTCGAACCAGCGCTCGACGCCGCCTTGCAGCGGATTGTAGGCGCGGCTCTGGTAGTGCGGCTCGTGTCGCGGCGCCGGCTTCACCGTACCGCCGCGCGCGGCGTAAAACACCGCATGCCGCCGCCTTCGATAGCGTCCGTGGCGCGCGAGGTATTCGTCCCAGGGCAGATCGTTCCAACTGGCAGCGAACGCATCCCAATCCAGCCCAGGCGCGGAAATTTCGAGCCATCCGC